>JANMPL010000064.1:0-6344 GCA_031369845.1 Chloroflexota bacterium | reverse complement strand
AGCGCGTCGATGACCGTCGCGCCGGGGATCGCCGCGCCGCGAAGCTGTGCGAGGTAGCCGATCTGGACCGCGTTGCCGAACGACAGCCGCCCGTCGATCGGGGGCAGGTCGCCCGCGATCGTCCGAAGCAGGGTCGTCTTGCCGGCACCGTTCGGCCCGACGATCCCGATGCGGTCGCCCCGCTGGGCGGCGAGAAACGGGGCGCGAGCGACTCGTTTGGTTTCGGTGGCTGGCGATCCGTCGGCCGCGACCGCCCCCCGCCCGGGCAGGTAGCCCACGACGAGGTCCTCGATCCGAACGACGACCTCGCCGGAACGGGCCGGCCCGCCACCAGCGAGTGCTGCCCCCGGCAGGCGCAGCTTGCGGGAGCTCTTCGGCGCCTCGACGCGCTCGGCCTGGAGCCGCTCGAGGCGCGCCTCGTGCTCGTGCATCTTGCTGAACTTGCGGTGAGAGCGGTACCGCTGGACGAGCTCCTTCTCTCGCTCGATCGAGTCCGTCTGGCTGTCGGCGTCCTTGGCCGCGCGCGCGTCGCGCTCCAGGCGCTGGCGGTGGTAGGCGCTGTAGTCGCCGCTGAAGACCGTCAGGCGACGGTCGCGAAGCTCCCAGATACGGGTCACGGTCGCGTCGAGGAATGCCCGGTCGTGCGAGGCGACCAGGAGCGAGCCGCGCCGCCGCCGGAGATGCTCCTCGATCCACTCGAGGGCGGCAATGTCGAGGTGGTTCGTCGGCTCGTCGAGGAGCAGCAGGTCGGGGTCGGCGATGACGAGCCGGGCCAGGGCCGCGCGGGTCTGTTCCCCGCCGGACAGGGCCGTCGGTGGCTTGACCCACTCGTCGCGAGTGAAGCCGAGGCCCGACAGTGCCTCATCGACGCGCTGGTCGAGTGTGTAGCCGCCGAGAATCTCGAATTCGTGCTGGAGGTGGGCGTACACCGGCTCCTCGACACGGTGGTCGCGTTCCATCGCCGCGAGCGACTCAGCCATCCGGTCGAGGTGGGAGGCACCCTGGCGAACCGCGGCACGGAGATCCGGCGCGGCCATGAACTCGTCGTCGAAATGCGACTCCTGTGCCAGGAGCCCGAGCGTCAGCCCTCGCTTGCGATGGACCTCGCCGCTGTCGGGCTCGTCGCGGCCTGCCGCGATCCGGAGGAGCGTCGTCTTGCCTGCGCCGTTCGGGCCGACGAGGCCGATCCGATCGCCGACCGCGACCGATGCGGTGATGGTGTCGAGGATGACGAACGTCCCGACCTCGCGATGGACGCCGGTCAGCCTGAGGATCGACACGACTAGCCCCCGGCCGACGCGCGCGCGGCTGCGCGGCGGGTCGCGGCGGCCTTGCGGGTTCGTTCCGCCCGGGTGAGGCCGAGACTCCCCTCCCCGGCCAGCTCCGTCCAGCGCCGGCCAAGCCGCTCCGGCGTGCTCATCGAGCGCAGGATTCTCCGGGCACCGGCCCGGTCCGCGGCCGGGAGTCGCTGGCACCACGAGCAGAAGTGGGTCGCCCGGCCCCCGACCACGATCCGCCGGATCGGTCGACCACAGCGAAAGCACGGCTCGCCCGCCCGCTGGTACACCCGCAGGTGGTCTTGCATCTCGCCGTCTCCGTCGGGGGCCGTGTAGTCGTCGATCGACGAGCCGCGCCGGATGACAGCCTCGGCGAGGATCCGGCGAAGTTCCAGCCAGAGGCGGCGCTCGTCGGCGGGCCGCAGGGTCCTGGCCGTCCGGAGCGGGTGGAGGCGGGCCGCCCAGAGCGCCTCGTCGGCGTAGATGTTGCCGACGCCGGCGATGAACGACTGGTCGAGCAGCAGCGGCTTGAGCCGGCCCTTCCGGGCACGGATCCGGCGCCGAAAGGCAGCAACGGTGAACGAGTCCGCGAGCGGCTCGGGGCCCGTCGTCGCAAACGGATCGTCGTCCGCGGCGAGATAGAGCCCCACGCGACCAAACTTGCGGATGTCGCGGAAGCGAATCTCGCGGCCGTCCGCGAGCTCGAGCAAGAGCCGGACGTACGGATCGTCCGGAGTGTCCTGGGGGACGACAAAGAGCTGGCCGGTCATCTTCAGGTGGATCGTCAGGAAGGCGTCGCCGGCGAGCGAGACCACCACCTGCTTGCCGCGCCGCGAGACGCCCTCGATCCGCCGGCCGGCGACGCCGTCCGCGAACGCCTCCGGCGTGATCCCCCGCAGCGTCCGCCCCCAGCGCGTCTCCGCATCGACGATCGTCGCGCCGACGATCAGCCCGCGCAGGTCGCGGGCAACGGTCTCTACCTCGGGAAGCTCGGGCACTGGCGGCGGCCTACCCGACCAGCGGGGCGATCGGCGCCTCGAGCGGCAGCTCGTCGGCCTCGGCGGCGATCTCGTCGGCCCGCGTCAGCGGCGTCATCGATTCCCAGTCATCGCCGACCTTGACGTCGACGATGAGCGGCACCGACAGGGGCAAGGCCCCCTCCATCGTCTCGCGGACGAGTGCGGCCAAGTCGTCGACCTCGCCACGGGGGACCTCGAAGAGCAACTCGTCGTGGACGGAGAGAAGGAGCCTCGCGCGCATGCCGGCCGCGGCCAGGCGTTCGGCGACGCGGTTCATCGCGATCTTCTGGATGTCCGCGGCGGTCCCCTGGATCGGCATGTTGATCGCCATCCGCTCGCCCGCACTGCGTAGGGCCGGGTTCGACGCACGGAGCTCCGGGATCTGGCGCTTGCGCCCGAGGAGGGTCTCGACGAAGCCCTGGGCCTTGGCCTGCTCCTTGATCGCCATCATGTAGTAGCTGATGCCGGAGTACGCCGCGAAGTAGCTGCTGATGAACTCCTGGGCATCCTTGCGCGGGATGTTCGCCCGCGACGCCAGCCCGAAATCGCTCATCCCGTACGCCAGGCCGAAGTTCACCATCTTGGCCATCGACCGCTCGTCGTGGGTGATCTCCTCTGGCGCCTTGTGGAGCACACGAGCAGCCGTCTCGCGGTGGATGTCGGCCCCTCGGGCGAACGCGTCCTTGAGGTGTTCGTCGCCCGAGACATGGGCGAGAATCCTGAGCTCGATCTGGCTGTAGTCGGCCGCGAGGAGCGTCAGGTCGGGCGCGCCGGCGACAAAGGCCCGCCGGATCCGCCGGCCGAGAGGGGTCCGGATCGGGATGTTCTGGAGGTTCGGGTCGGATGACGAGAGCCGGCCGGTCGAGGCAACCGCCTGGTGGAAGGTCGTATGGAGCCGGCCGTCGGCCGCGATGAGGTTCGGCAGGGCCTCGACGTAGGTCGATCGGAGCTTCGTGTAAATCCGCCACTCGAGGAGCTTGTCGATCATCGGGTGGGCCGGCCGGAGCTCTTCGAGCACCGAGGCATCGGTCGAGTAGCCGGTCTTCGTCCGTTTGCCCTTTGGCAGGTTCAACTCGAAGAACAGGATCTGCTCGAGCTGCTTCGGGCTGCCGAGATTGAACTCGTGACCGACGTCGACGTAGATCTCACGTTCGAGGCGGGTGATCTCGGCACCGAACTCACGGTCGAGCACGGCCAGCGCCTCGAGGTCGACGGCGACCCCAACGGCCTCCATCCGGGCGAGCACCGGAATGAGTCGCAGCTCGACCTCGCGCAAAAGCCGGTCGAGCCCGACATCGGCCAGCCGTCGCTCGAGTGGTTCGCGCACGGCAATCGCCGACAGGGCTTCGAGACCGGCCTGGGCCGTCGCCGGCAGGTCGGCCGTGGGCGGCAGGATCTGATCGAGGTTCTCGGCCACGACGTCGGCAATCGTCTGGCTCCGGAGTGCGGCGTTCAGGACGTAGGCCGCGATCTGCGTGTCGAAGGCGACCGGTGGTGGCGATCCTGCGGGGTTGTCCGCGAACGAGGCCACGAGGACCTCCTTGACCTCGTGCCC
Source organism: Chloroflexota bacterium (assembly GCA_031369845.1). Lineage (GTDB taxonomy): Bacteria > Chloroflexota > Limnocylindria > Limnocylindrales > CSP1-4 > CF-46. Next base: position 2,493 of record JANMPL010000064.1, on the reverse strand, counting down.
CACGAGCGGCGTCGCGAGCCGCTCGAGGAGGCGGCGAAGGGCGTCCGCGGCCAGCGGACCGTCGGCCGCAACCACCCTGCCGTCGGCGCCTGCAACGGCAAGGGCCAGCGGGGAGCCGCGCCGCGGCCGCGGATCGTCCGCGAGGAGCGCGACCCCGACGGCCGGTTGCGACACCAGCCAGGGCTCCAGGCCCCCGATCTCGTCGGCGCCGCGGACCTCGATCCGGCCCGGGTCGACGATCGCGGCCGCGAGCGCCGACGGCAGATCCTCAGGTGCCGCGGCCTGGTCGTCGTCGGCACTGCCTCGTGATGCCTCGTCAGTTCCGACCGGGCCCTGGCGACCGCCGACCGCGTTGAAGTCGAGCCGCAGCTGGAGCTCGCCGCTCTCGGGTCGGACGCCGGATCGGCCGGGTCCCCAACCCTCGGGCCGGCCGGCCACCCGCGCCGCGGGGACGTAGCCACTCTCGGCCACGGAGCGGAGACTCTCGCTTCGCTGCTCGGCCGACTCGCCGGCCATGGGAGGGAGCCGCTCGATCAGCGTCCGGAACTCGTACTCGCGGAACAGGCGGACGACGGTGTCGCGGTCGTAATCGCCGAGTCGGGCCGCCTCCAGGTCGATCTGGACCGGAAGGTCGCGGACGATCGTCGAGAGGTCCTTCCCCATGAAGACCTGCTCACGGTGCTCGGCGAGCTTCTCACGCAGCTTGTCCGGCTTCACCTCGTCGATCCGCTCGTAGAGTGCCTCGAGCGTGCCGTATTCGCGGATCAGCTTGGCTGCGGTCTTCTCGCCGACTCCCGGGACGCCCGGGATGTTGTCGGTCGGGTCGCCCTTGAGGGCCTTGTAGTCGATCATCTGGCCCGCCACGAGCTCGAAGCGCTCGTGGATCTTCGCCGGGTCGTAGAGGATCGTGTTCTCGACCCCGGATCGCGTCGTCATCAGCCGGGTCCGGTCGGTGACGAGCTGGAGCATGTCGAGGTCGCCCGTGACGATCGTCGTGTCGAGGCCGCGCCGCTCGGCGTCGACCGTGATCGTCCCGATGACGTCGTCCGCCTCGTAGCCCGGCAGCTCGTAGACGGGGATCCGGAGCGCCTTGACCACCTCGCGAACCTTCGGGAACTGGTCGCGCAGGTCGTCCGGCATCCGCTGACGAGTGGCCTTGTACTCGGCATATTGCTCGTGGCGGAAGGTCGGCCCCTGGAGGTCGAAGGCGACCGCGACGTAGTCCGGCCGCAGGTCCTGGATCCCGCGGAGGACGATGCTGCAGAAGCCGAAGACGGCGTTGACGAGCTCGCCTTTCGACGTCGTCAGGGGCGGGAGCGCGAAGTATCCGCGGTAGATGAGCCCGTTGCCATCGAGCAACATCAGGCGTTCGTTCGGCACGGATCAAGTGTAGCCGCGGGCCCCGGCGCGGGCCGCGAGGGTCAGTCGTCGCCGAAGCGGCGGGCACTCCAACGGACGAGGAAAAGCCCGAGTCCGACGATCAGGAACGAACCGGAGAGCACGACCAGCATGGAGGGACCGGCGGGCTGGGCGAGGACGGCGTCGGTCGTGGCGTCTGCGATCGTGGCCGGCCGGCCCGGCGTGGCCTGGACGTCGGTCGATCCGGTGCCGGCTTCGACCCCGGGTCGTGGCGACGCGGCGTACTGGTTCGTCCCGAACATGCCCTTGGCGGGGGCCGTCGGCTGCGCCGCGCTTGCCGCCGCCAGAGGCCCAAGCGCGCCACCGGCCACGTCACCGACCGAGGTGGCCGCCGGCGGAGCGCCCGCCGCCGTGCCAGCGCCCGCGGCCGATGTCGACGAGTCCTGCGCGCCCGCCGATGCCGCGGATCGAAGCACTCCCCCGACAGCCTGGTCGACCGGGAATGGAGCGGACGATGCCGCCGAACCCGGCAGGACCGAGGGGATGGCCGCGAAGAGCAGCCCTGCGAGCCCCAGCGTCGTGAGTCCGACGGCCAGCGGCCGGCTGAGCATGTCTCGGGAGCTCCCGAAGACGGCGACGAAACGCCGCCAGCCGCCGGGACGCATCCGGACGGCGTCAGCCGCGGTGAGCATGAAGTCGCGCGGTCGCTGGGGTGTCGGCATCGCCTGCGTCGCGGCTCGAAGCGCCACGAGGTCGGCGTGGAGCTCCGCGCAGGGTCCGCAGGTTGCGATCAGCGCCTCCGCCGCGGCCCGCTCGGAGGGCGCCATCGAACGATCGGCGAGCGATGCCACGAGCATCGTGTCGTGCGAGGCATGGGAGGCTGCGGCGCGCGGATCCGTCATGACACCCGCCAGACGGGCTGGGGTCGCGCCCGGTTCCCCTGGAAGCGAGGCTGTCAGTCGTGCGGCGTCGGCCGCGGTGAGCATGAAGTCGCGCGGACGCGCTGGGAGCGGCAGGTCGCGCGTCGCGGTCGACAGGGCGAGGAGGTCCGCGTGGAGCCCAGCGCAGTCCGGGCACGAGGCCAGCCTGGAGACCCCGATCGCGCGCTGCGGGTCGGCGAGTTCGCGATCGAGC
>JANMPL010000057.1:0-5824 GCA_031369845.1 Chloroflexota bacterium | reverse complement strand
TGCTGGCTGTGAATGTCTCCCGGAGGTTCCTCGAGGAATGCCACGTCGCCGACTCCCAGTTCGACCTCCTGGGCCAGCGCCAGTCGGGCGTGGTCGGGGTCGGACCCATCATCGAGCCGATCCCATTTCAGATACCGATCACGGCCCCGGAGGACGCATACGATCCCCCACGAGTTGTGGTTGTGGACGGGTGTCGGGGCGTCGGACGGAAAGCGGGCAAGCATGAGCACGGGGCCATCGATCGCGCGAGCGAGGACCGCGGCCGCGGCGCCGGCACCGTGGAGACTGGAGAGGGCCGTCTCGTCACCGAGGAAAACTTCGGTCCCGAGCCGACGGACGGCGTCAGCGATCGCTTGCCGTGTGTCGATCGTCCGGCCCACAGTGACGAGGAGATCGCTTGCCCACGCGACAAGGGCCTCTGCCTTCGTGGCGAGTTTCGCGTCGTCATCCATCGCAACGCTCCTCGGTGGCGGTCCCGCCAGAGTACGCCGGACCGCGTCGGGGGGAAGCCCCACTCGCCAACTTCGCAGCGCCCACCCCGGAGGTGGGCAGTTTCGGTGGCCGCCGGTGGGCAGCTCGGAAGACCGCCCGTGGGCAGTTGTGGTTGTCCCTTGACCGATTCCCCAAATCACACCGATTCCCCAAATCACACGGATCCCCCAGCGATGCCGTTGGTTGCATATTCGAGGCTGGATGGATCGGCGATGCATGGCCAGATGATCGGCGGCGAATTGTCATGTGGTCCCATCGCCAGGTGGCGGGGAAACAGCTGTACGGGCGAAAGGGGCTCCCGCTGTCGGAACGGGAGATGACCGGGCTACGGGATCTCGGGACAGTGCTCAAGCGCGCCCGCCTCGGGCTCGGATGGTCGCAGCGTGGATTGGAACGCAGGAGCGGCGTCGATCAAACGACGATCTCCCGGCTCGAGAACGGCCGACTCGTCAATTTCAGCCTGCAGCGCCTCGCGTCGCTCATCCAAGCGCTGCGCGGCCGCTTCGATATCAACGACTTCGATTGACCCCGATCGAGCCCAACCCGCACCCGAGGTGATGCAACCAACGGCATCACCCAGGGACAAGGCAAATATTTCGCGTGCTCGCGCCGCGATGCGCCGCTCATCTGCCCATAACCGACGCTCAGCCGGCAGACACGACGATCGTTGACCGGCGGCTGGGAAAGCCCTGGACCAGCAGATCGCCGAGCAGCCCCACCAGGTAGGTTGGCAAATACCGGCCCCAGGCGCGGGCGAGGTGCCCGACGGTCGTGACTCGGAGGTCGGCGAAGCCGGCTGCGGTCAGCCCTCGCTCGAGGTCGGCCGGTGAGTTGCACGCGCCGACAATGGGGTGTGCGTCTGCGGCCGTCGCCTTGACCAGCCGTTGGAGGCGGTCTCGCAGCCGCGAGGGCATCGCAAGGTAGGCCCACACAAACGGGTGCCGCCGGTTGACCGTCGTGATCACGAGCCGGCCGCCGGGCCTCAGCCAGCCCCGAAGATTCCGAAACGCCGCTTCGGGGTCTGCGAAATGCTCGACGGTGAAGCTCGAGAGGATCACGTCGAACGTCGCGGGTGGAAAGGCCCCGCTGTCTGAGCAGAGATCGACGGTAGCGAACTCGTCGAGGTGGGGGAGCGAGCCCGGTGTCGGGGCATGGATGTCGGCGCCGATGAAGCGCGCGATGCGGAGCCGAAACGGCCCCAGCGCCGAGACGCGGCCACAGCCGGCGTCGAGGACAGTCAGCGTCGGGGGCTGGGAGACGTCCGAGGAGCCGCCGGCGGCTGCGAACGCCGCCTCTAGCTCACGCTTGACGATCACGGAGGTGGCCGGCTTGATGCCCAGGCGGGGCAGGAGCGCAAACCGGCGGCGCTCCGGGGTTCGCATCTACCAGGCGGTGGCCGTCGACACTTCTGCGATGCCCTGCGATTCGAGCCAGCGCTCGGCATCGATCGCGGCCTTGCAGCCATCACCGGCGGCCGTGACGGCCTGGCGGTAGCGGTGATCATGAACGTCGCCGGCGATGAAGACGCCCTCGATGTTGGAACCCGTCTCGTCGCGCACCACGAGATAGCCCTTGTCGTCGACCTGGAGCCAGTCCTTGAACACCTCGGTGTTCGGCCGGTAGCCGATCGCGATGAACAGGCCCTCCATGTCGACGTCCTCGGTCGCGCCCGACTCCGTGTCGCGCAGCCGCAGGCCGGAGACTTTTGCGTCGCCGAGTACCTCGTCGACCGCGGTGTTCAGCCGGATCGCGATCTTCGGGTTCGCCTTCGCCCGGTCGACCATGATCTTGCTGGCGCGGAACGCGTCTCGGCGGTGGAGGAGGTTGACCTTCGAGGCGAAGCGAGTCAGGAACGTCGCCTCCTCGAGGGCCGTGTCACCGCCGCCGACGACGGCGATCTCCTTGTCGCGGAAGAAGAAGCCATCGCACGTGGCGCAGGCGCTGACCCCGCGACCGCGGAGCCGGGTCTCACTGTCGAGCCCCAGCCACAGCGCCGATGCACCTGTCGCGACGATCACCGATTCGGCCTTGTACTCCACACCTCGGGCCCACAGCCGGAACGGGCGCGACGAGAAGTCCACCCGATCGATGTCGACGTCGACGATGTGCGTCCCGAACCGCTCGGCCTGCGCGCGGAAGGACGCCATCAGCTCAGGGCCCTGGATCCCGTCGGGGAAGCCCGGGTAGTTCTCGACGTCGCTCGTGATCATGAGCTGGCCGCCCGGCGCGGAACCCGCGAGGACGATCGGCTCGAGGTTGGCTCGGGCCGCGTAAACCGCGGCGGTGAGGCCGGCCGGACCGGATCCGACGATGATGACCTTTGACTCCGTGCGGCCTTCGCTGTCGGCGACGTCGGTCGCAGCCGGACCGCCCAACGAGACCGGGACCGAGTTGACCGCGTCCGCGTCGCCCTTCGCAGCGTCGCCCGAGAAATCGATCGAGAAGCCGCCGAACGGGTTCGTCTGCGCCTTGTCCGAGCCGTTCTTTTCGTCTGTCATGGCCTCAATCGTATCACGCCGCCGATACCCCCGGGGGGTATACCAGCGACGATCCTGACAACAGCTACAGCTTCCGCAACAAGGGAAGGACAGCCCGGCCGAGCGTTTCGAGATTGGCCGGGTCGTCGGCGTGGTGCAGGCCGAGAATGACGTGCTGGGCGCCGGCGTCTGCGAGCTCCCCGAACCGGTCGACGATCTGTGCCGGCGACTCGCTCGCCAGGTTGACGGTCTGAAGCGTCGAGCGCTCGATCTCGTCGGGATCGCGACCGATTGCCGCGCAATGCTCGCGGAGCACCTCGTACTTGTGGTGGATCGCGGCGGGGCCACCGAAGACGTTCGTCGCGTCGGCGTATTGAGCGACGAGGCGCAGCGTCTTTCGTTCGCCACCGCCCCCGATCATGATCGGCGGCCGTGGCCGCGACAGCGACTGCGGGGAGTTGAGCAGCCGGCCCGCCCGGAAGTGGCGGCCCTGAAACGCCTCCTCTGATCCGCGCTCGCCGGTCCACATGCCGTGGGCGACCTGGAGTGTCTCCTCGAGCATCTCGAAGCGTTCACCGAGCGGCGGAAACGGGAACCCGAGGGCCTCCGATTCTTCCTGGTTCCAGGCCGCCCCGATCCCCAGCCAGGCTCGGCCGCCCGAAAGCACGTCGAGCGTCGTCGCAGCCTTCACCCACAGCCCCGGCAGGCGATAGTGGACGCCACCGACCATGAGCCCGAGTCGGGCGCGCTTCGTCAGCGCGGCGAGGAATCCGAGCGCCGTCCAGCCCTCGAGCATCGGCTCCTCCGGCCGCCCGACGCTACGGATCTGGAAGAAGTGGTCCATGACCCAGATCGAGTCGAAGCCGACGTCGTCCGCCTGACTTGCGATCCGCCCGAGGGTCGGTCCGATCGCTTCAGCCCCGCCCGGCCAGCTGAACGAGCTGATCTGGAGCCCGGCCTTCACGTGCCGGCTCCGATGACTCCGTGGGCGACTCGAGACAATCTCACGCGGCGAATTGTGGCAGGCCCCGGCTGTGACCGTGAATTGGGTCCCGCCCGGCCGATACCTGGCCAGATAGGGCCGCAAGGCGCGAGACCGGGCTGCGAGACCGGGCCGCGAGCCACGCGGGCAGGGAGTAGGCTCGGGGGGTCGCCGTCACGCGACCCGACATTGAGGCGCCCATGGACACCAACGTGCTCCGACGGCAACTCGCGGAGCTCCTCGACGGGGTCGGCGCCCACATGCCGTTCGAGGACGCGGTTGCGGACTTCCCGGACGAGGCGATCAACCTCCGGGCGCCGAACATCGACTACTCCCCGTGGCACCTCCTCGAGCACATCCGCCTTACGCAGGCCGACATCCTGGACTACGTCATCAACCCCGAGTACGTCGAGCTGGACTGGCCGCTCGACTACTGGCCGGACCCCGCGGCGACGGCGACCCGGGCGGAGTTCGACGAGACGATCCGCGGCTTCCTAGATGACAAGGCGGCTCTACGTGCCCTCGTCATGGATCTCGAGCGCGACCTCTTCGCCGTGATTCCCGGGACGCCAGGTCACACGCTCCTGCGCGAGGTTCGCGTCGACGCCGACCACAACGCGTACCACGTCGGCGAGTTCGCGATCATGCGGCAGATCATGGGGACGTGGCCGCCCGGGCACTCCTAAGCGGTCAACTCGAATTCATCGCGCGAGACGCCACCGAGACGGCGATGGGGCACGGTACAGGCGACGGGTCTCGGGAGCCTGGCGATGCCTCACAACAACGACAACCCAGCGCGCGGCAATTCACGAGCCGCAACGTTCCTCCGCGAGATTGAGGAGCAGTCGCCGTTCGAGGCGGGCGGCCGCTTACCGCGCGGCATTCGGGCGCAGCTTCTTGGCCTCGATCCCGCGTCACTCGGTCGCGCGATCACGATCCTGCTGCGCCGCGCGGCCGCGCTGCCGCCGATCGATCGGTCGGGCGCGGCGGAGACGATCGAGGCCCTGCTCGGTGGTGACGCCGCCCTAGTACGCGTCGAGTTCGACGTGCAGGAGCTGGTCGGGCTTTACCGCGACCTGAGCGGCGATCGATCGCGCCACGCGATCAGCGAGCTCGTCGCACGCCTCCTTCGGGACGCCGACCCGGAGGCGGCCGACCGACTGGATGAGGACGATGGCCGGACGATGGCCGAGCCGCCCGAGCTCGACGCTGGGCCGACGCGCGGAATGGATTTCCCACCGACTTCCGCCGAACCGACCTCGGGCGCCGAGCCCGCACGAGGCCCCGAGCCCGCACCGGGCGCAGAGCCCGCCCCCGCCAGTTCCCAGCGCCGGACCTACCGCGCCTACGGGCTGCTCGAGTCCGACGAGACCGTGCTCGTCGGCCGCCCGTTCGAGCTGAAGGTCGGCCTGTCGCCGACGTCGCCGCCGGGTGTGGCCGGGCCGCCCCTCGAGATGCCTCGACCGGACGCCAAGCCCTACGACCTGGACATCCAGCTCTTCGCCGATGGCTTCGACCTGGCGCCAGACGAGAGCTGGCGGCACAGCCTGCTCGTCTCGGCCGACCACCTGTACCCGTCGGTCATCGTCCATCTCACCGCCCGCGCCCTGCCCCAGCCGCAGGCGATTCGAAGCATCACCGCGATGTTCACGATCGAGGGCGAGACCCTCGGCGCCGCCACCCGCCAGATCATCGTGACGAGCGACCCGGCCGCGGTCGAGATCGAGGCACCTGTAACCACCGCGACCGGCACGAACATCACCGCGCCGACGGGCCAGCCGCCGGCCGACGTCACGATCACGATCAAGCGCGGCCTCGAACAGGGGGCCCTCCAGTGGAGCATCGAATCGAACCTGCCCGGCGTCGCACTGCC
>JANMPL010000037.1:0-4109 GCA_031369845.1 Chloroflexota bacterium | reverse complement strand
CCCCGTGCCGTCGTAGCGGATCGAGAGCGGCAGGAAGTGGAACATAAGGTTCGGGTAGGCGACCTCGTCGTTTCACCGGACGAAGCCGCCGCCATCGAAGTGGTTCGTCGCGCCGGGGCCGCGCCGGAAGAACAGCCATTGGAACCCGATCCATGGCTTGCGCCAGTCGGCGAGTGCCGGCTGCATCGAGACGGGCTTCGTGCTCTTGTGCTGGATGTAGACCTCGAGGTGGTCCTGGAGGTGCTCGCCGACGCCGGGCAGATCGTGGGCCACCGACACGCCGAGGGCCGACAGCTCCGCCGCGTTACCCACCCCGCTGAGCTGGAGCAGCTGCGGTGAGTTGATCGCGCCGCCGGCGAGAATGATTTCCTTGCCGAGAATGCGCTCGCGGACCTTGCCGTAGACGACCTCGACTCCGATCGCCTGACGGTCCTGGATCAGCACCCGGGTCACGAGACGCCTTGTCTTCACGGTGAGGTTGGGGCGGCTCATGACGGGGTGGAGGTACGCCCGCGCCGCGCTCAGCCGCCGGCCGCGGCGGATGTTCCGATCGAACTTCGCGAAGCCCTCCTGGCGGTAGCCGTTGACGTCGTCCGTTGGCGGATAGCCGGCCTGCTTCGTCGCCTCGAAGAACGCGCTGAAGAGCGGGTTCGTGGCGGGCCCGCGCTCGAGGCCCAGCGGGCCGCCGTGGCCGCGAAACGGATCGTCGGGCGCCGCGGCGAGGCAGTCCTCCATCCGCTTGAAATATGGCAGGCAGTGGGCGTAGTCCCAGGTGTCCATCCCGGGATCGGCGCCCCAGCGCTCGTAGTCGAGCGGGTTGCCGCGCTGGAAGATCATCCCGTTGATGCTGCTGCTGCCGCCGAGGACCTTGCCCCGGGCGTGGTAGATCCGCCGGCCGTTCATGAACGGTTCGGGCTCTGACTCGTACTTCCAGTCGTAGAACCGGCTGCCGATCGGATAGGCGAGCGCGGCCGGCATCTGGATGAAGACGTCGAACCGGTAGTCGGGCCGGCCGGCTTCGAGGACGACGACGCGGTTCGCCGGATCCGCGCTCAGGCGATTTGCCAGCGCGCAGCCGGCCGATCCCCCGCCGACGATGATGAAGTCCCAGGGCGACGCTGCCATGGCCGACGATGCTACCGCGCGCTCGACCAGCAATTGCCGCTGTCTCGGCCGCTAGGATGCGATCGACGGGCCGTGTCTGGTCCGGAGCAGCGTCGAGGCGGAGACACAATGCCGAAATCCAAGCCGTCACCGTCCAAGCATCCGGTAAACCAGAAACTCCACGACGAGGCCCCGCTTGGGGCACGCGTCGCCGACCGCGTCACGGGCTTTCTCGGCAGCTGGCGGTTCATCGTCATCCAGTCGGTGATCGTCCTCATCTGGATCGCCGGCAACGTCTTCCTGCTGTTTCACTTCGACCCATACCCGTTCATTCTCCTGAACCTGGCCTTCTCGACCCAGGCCGCCTACGCCGCGCCGCTGATCCTGCTCGCCGGCAACCGCGCCTCGATCCGCGATCGAATGACGCTCGAGCACGCGTCGGACGAGGCCGACTTCGAGGAGATCCAGAACGAGCAACTGCTGCGGGGCAACCGCGAGATCCTCGAACACGTGGATCGCCTCGAACACCAGATCATCGACCTGGAGAAGCGGATCCTCGATCGCCTCGAGCGGCTCCCGAACTGACTACCGGCCGGTGACCCGGCGGATCTCGGCGCTGATGGCGGGGACGACCTCGTGGAGGTTGCCGATTACCGCGTAGTCGGCGACCGACATGATCGGCGCATCAGGGTCGGTGTTGATGGCGAGGATCCGCTTCGCCGCCTTCGCTCCGACGATGTGCTGGATCGCGCCGCTGATCCCGCAGGCGATGTAAAGGTCGGGCGCGATCCGGAGCCCGGTCTGGCCGATCTGCTGCGAATGCGGGCGCCAGCCGGAGCTCGTAACGACCCGCGACACGCCGACCGCGGCACCAAGGAGCGCGGCCAGCTCCTCGAGCTCGCTGAACGCCTCGGGGCTGCCGACGCCGCGCCCGCCACCGACGACGACCCGGGCGTCGGTAAGCGAGATGCCGGAGCGGTCCGGCTCGAGGCGGCGGGCGACAGCCACGCGGAGGTCGTCCTCGGTCAGCGTCGGGGCGAAGGGCTCGAGGATGGGGGCCGCAGCGGCTGAGGCGGCCGTGCCGCCGGTCGCCGGCTCGTCGATCGCGACGGCGTGGGGTGCAATCGTCAGCAGTTTCGTCGGCGCATCGAGGACGGCGTCCTCGAGCAAGCTCCCGGCCCAGCGCTGGCGGGTGATCCGAAACGGTTCGCCCGGCAGGACATCCGTGACATTCGCTGCGAGCGGGAAGTCCGTCCTCGCACCGACGTGGGCCATGACCTCGCTGCCGCGGTCGCTGCCCGCCGCCAGGACGATCGAGGGAACGCGCGCGGTCATGAGTTGGACGATCGACGTCGCCCAGGCCACCGGGGCGAAGGCCGCGAGGCGATCGTCTTCGACAACGTGGGCGACGGACACGCCGCGCCCGGCTAGCTGACCGGCCGCTTCCGTTGCTCCTGCACCGAACAGGACCGCCTCCACCGGCTCGCCGACCTCGGCGCCGAGGCGTCGGGCGAGACTCAGCATCTCCAGGGAGAGGCGCTCGGGCCGGCGATCCGCGTGCTCGACGACGGCGAGGATCATCGCCCCAGCACCCCGAGTCGGGTCAGGAGCTCGACGACCGCCGGCGCCGCTGCCGCCCCCTGGCCGATCACCTCGACCGTGCTCTCGTTCCCCTCCGGCAGCCTGAGCCGCTCCTTCGTCGGGCCGCCGGCTCGCGACAGCGGCGTCATCCGGACGATCTCCTTCTTCTTCGCGCGGAGCCGACCGGGAACCGACGGATAGCGCGGCAGGTTCAGGCCCTCCTTCACCGCGAGCACGGCCGGCAGCTCGAGCTCGAACACCTCCCAGCCGCCCCCGCCGGCCTCACGTCGGGCGACGACTTTCCCATCGGCCACTTCGATCGCCTTGATACCGGTCACGGACGGCCGGCCGAGAGCCGTCGCCACCCGAATCCCGACCTGGAAGTCACCGGTATCGGCCGCTTCGTTTCCGAACAGCAGGAGGTCGAAGGTCTCGCCCTCGGCCTCGAGCGCCCTGACCGCATCGACGATGGCGGCGGCGGTCGCCAGCGGATCCCAGTCGGCGCCGTCGGTCTCGAGCAGGACGGCTCGCTCGATCCCGATCGCCATGGCGTCGCGGAGCTGCTCGCCGGCAACCTCCGGCCCGAGGGTCAGGACCGTCGAGCTGCCACCGTGCTTCTCCACGATCCGGACGGCTTCCTCGACCGCGCACTCCTCGTGGGGGCTGACGGTGAAGCCCAGGTAGCGCGTGTCGATGTCGCGTCCGTCGGCGGTCAGGGTGATCCGGCCGCCCGTTGCCGGGACCCGCTTGACGCAGACCAGGATGTTCACGCCCTCAGCTCCGGATCCGTGCGTTCTCCGGATCGAAGAGCGGCGTGCTGCCGGCCACGGCGACGGTGACCGGGTAGCGCTCGCCGAAATACTCGACGACGAGCTTCGTGCCTTCCTTCGCGTACTGGGGTGGCAGGTACGACATCAGCAGATGCTTGCCGACCGACGGTCCTGATCCTGCGCTGGTCACGTACGAGCCACGACCCTTGGCGTCGACGATTCGCTGCCCCTCCGGCGTCAGGATCGGCTCGCGGCCCAGCATGTAGCGCTTGACGCCGGACGACGACGTCGGATCGTCGAGCGTGAGGGTCGACAGGATGGCGGCGGGCGGGGCCGAGCGCTGACGAAGGTAGGCCTCGCGGCCGATGAAGTCCCGGTCCTTGACCGACGGCCGGGCCATTCCGGCCTCGACGAGGTTGAAGTCGAGCTCGAGCTCGTTGCCGTGGGCGCGGTAGCCCTTCTCGATACGGGCGGTGACGGCATACGTCCCGATCCCGACCGGCGCCATCCCGTGCGGCTTGCCGGCTTCCCACAGCGCGTCCCAGACGCGGAGGCCTTGCTCGATCGGGATGTAGATCTCCCAGCCGAGCTCGCCCACGTAGCTGATCCGCGAGGCGAGCGTCCGGACGCCGTTGATGTCGACGGCTTTCGAGG
>JANMPL010000034.1:0-2860 GCA_031369845.1 Chloroflexota bacterium | reverse complement strand
CCTGCCGATGACGAACGTCTGGCACCACTGGCCCGGTATCGACGAGGAAGTCGCCGCGATCTTCGACCCGTTCGGCAACGCCGTCCACACCGCCCTCGCGTTTCCAGTCCTGGGCGAGGACGTCCTCGTCGTCGGAGCCGGACCAATCGGCCTCATGGCAACTGCCGTCGTCCGGCACGCCGGAGCGCGGCACGTGGTCGTCAGCGAGCCGAATGCCTTCCGGCGCGACCTCGCGAAGGCGATGGGCGCGTCGGTCGTCGTCGACCCTCGCGAGCGTTCATTGGGCGACGTCCAGGCCGACCTGGGGATGGTCGAGGGCTTCGACGTCGCCCTCGAGATGTCCGGTAACCCGGCGGCGCTGCGGGACGCGATCGCGAACATGGCTCACGGCGGCGCCGTTGCGATCCTCGGCATCCCGTCCGACGAGGTCGCACTCGACTTCAACCCCATCATCTTCAAGATGCTCACGCTGCGCGGCATCTACGGCCGGGAGATGTACGAGACTTGGTACAAGATGACGGTCATGCTCCAGTCGGGTCTCGACATCCGCCCGGCGATCACCCACCGATTCTCGTTCCGCGAGCATGAAGCGGCCTTCGAAGCAGCCCGTTCCGGCGACTCGGGCAAGGTGATCTTGGATTGGCAGGCATGACGAATCCTCGGACCGATCCCCTGGCGTTCCTCGGCGACGAGCTGGAGGACCTCCGCTCACGACACCTGTACCGGCCGTTGCGGGTCATGTCGTCGGCCCAGGGGCCTATCGTCTCGATCGACGACCGGCGACTGATCAGCCTGTCGTCGAACGACTACCTCGGGCTGACCCACCATCCACGGCTGCGCGAGGCGGCGCTGGCGGCGGTTCGGGACTTCGGGGCGGGGTCGGGCGCCGTGCGGACGATCGCCGGGACGATGACGCTCCACGAGGAGCTCGAGCGCGACCTCGCGGCCTTCAAGGAAACCGAGGCGGTCCTGACGTTCCAGAGCGGGTTCACGGCCAACACCGGTGTCATTCCGACGATCACCGGCGAACAGGATCTCATCGTCTCCGACGCGCTGAACCACGCCTCGATCATCGATGGGATGCGCCTCTCGAAGGCGCCCCGCAAGGTCTACCCGCACCGCGACACGGATGCGCTCCGCGAGATCCTTCGCGAAGCGCGCGACGAGGGACGCGAGGAGACGGGGCTCCCGTATCGGCTGATCCTGGTGGTGACCGACGGCGTCTTCAGCATGGACGGCGACATCGCGCCCTTGCCGGCGATTGTCGAGGCGGCCGAGGAACACGGGGCGGCGGTCTTCGTCGACGACGCTCACGCATCGGGCGTCCTGGGGCGGAACGGTCGTGGTTCCGTGGACCATTTCGGCCTGCACGGCCGAGTTGCGATCCAGGTCGGGACGCTGTCGAAGGCCGTCGGCGTGCTCGGCGGCTATGTCGCCGGGTCGCAGGACCTGCGCGACATCCTCATCCAGCGAGCCCGGCCCTTCCTCTTCTCGACCTCGCATCCGCCCGCCGTCGCCGCGGCATGTAAAGAGGCAATCGCGGTGATGCTCGACGAGCCCGAGCTCCTTGAGCGCCTCTGGACGAACACGCGCCGGTTCAAGGCGGAGCTGGCCCGTCTCGGTTTCGACACGGGCGCATCGGAGACGCCGATCACGCCCGTGATGATGGGCGATCCGGATACCGCCTCCCGCTTCAGCCAGCGCCTGTTCGAAGAGAATGTCTTCGCCCAGCCCGTCGTCTTCCCGACGGTCGCCCTCGACAAGTCGCGGATCCGGACGATCGTCACGGCCGCCCACAGCGAGGAGCAGCTCGACCGTGCGCTCGAGGCGTTCGCGACGGTCGGCCGGGAGTTGAGCCTGATCTCGGGGTGATCGACCCGACAGAACAGGCGCGCGACCTCCCGCTCGACAGCCACCTCCACACCGACCTGTCGCCCGACAGCGATGTGCCCATCGACGCCCATGCCGCCGAGGCCGCTGAGCGCGGCATCGCCGAGATCGCGATCACCGATCACGTCGACTTCCAGCCTGGTGCGCCCGCCTTCGAGTTCGTGCCCTTCGCGACACGCGAGCGGACCGTCCGGGACGCGGCGGAGCGTTGGGGCCCCCACGGTGTCGCCATTCGTTTCGGCGTCGAGATCACATACGACCACCGCCACGAGGCCGCGATCCGCGATCATCTCGATCGGCACCGCTATGACTACGTGATCGGGAGCGTCCACGTCTACGCCGACTCGCCGTACCATCCGTCGCGCGTCGCCTCGTGGGTCGCGGGCCGCTCGCTTGCCGAGATCGTTGCGCCCTATTTCGACGAAGTAACGCGCGCGATCCGCTCCGGCCTCTTCGACACGATCGGCCACCTCGATTTCGTGAAGCGCTACCTACATCCGCGCGTCACGGCAGCGGACCTCGCTGCCGTCCCGGAGCTGTACGAGCCACTCCTCCTCGCCCTCATCGAGTCCGGCACGGCGCTCGAGGTAAACACCAGCGGGCTCCGCCAGGCAGCGCGCGAGACATACCCCTCGGCCGCCGTCGTTCGCCGGTACCAGGTGCTTGGTGGCACCGCCGTTTCCGCGGGATCGGACGCCCATACGAAAGAGTCCTTCTCATCGGGCCTGGAGGAGGGGTATCGTGTGGCAGCCGCCGCGGGATTCGGGGATCTCGCATTCCGCCGGGGCGGCGACAGGGTCGCCGTGGCCCTGCCGGACCGGTACGGCACGCCGGCTCAGACCTAACGAGGCCCTAGTTCCGTCGTTATGACGATCGACGACGCCGCGATCGAGCGGCTCGTGGCCGAAGCCCGTTCGGGTGACCAATGGGCGTTCGGACTGATCTTTGATCATTACCACGAGTCGATCTA
>JANMPL010000015.1:0-6014 GCA_031369845.1 Chloroflexota bacterium | reverse complement strand
AGGCCAAGGCCCTCGTTCCTGCCGACGCGACCCGCCGGCCACCCGCTCGCCGGACGGTCTGAGCGGCGCCCGGCGCGACGGCCCGAACGCGCCTCGACACTACCGTATGTAGTGGTATCCTCTCCCTGCACCACAACTCCTTGTGGTGGTACCGACCAGGAGAAGCGATGCGTTGCCCCCATTGCGGTGAGCGGGAGACGCGGGTGGTGGACTCGCGGGATCTCGACGACGCGGCCACGATCCGGCGTCGCCGCGAGTGCGCCGCGTGCACGACCCGCTTCACGACCTACGAACGGGTCGAGGCCGCGAAGCTCATCGTCGTCAAGAGCGACGGGGTGCGCCAGGAGTTCGACCGCGACAAGCTCGCATCGGGCCTTCGCAAGGCCCTGACCCGTCGGCCGGTTGCGGACAACGCCGCGGAGCAGGCCGCCGACCGGATCGAGGCGGAGCTCCGCTCGGAGGGCGTGACGGAGGTCCCATCGAAGCGGATCGGGGCGCTCGCGATGGAGGCCCTCGGCGAGCTCGACCAGATCGCGTACATTCGCTTCGCGAGCGTCTACCAGAGCTTCGACGATCTCGAAGCGCTGAAGCGCGAGGTCGACACGCTCTTCAACCAGAGAGGCAACGGCGGGATGGGCAAGTGAGTGTCCTGTCCGATCGGGACATCCGCGCGGCAATCGATGCCGGCGAGGTCGGGATCCGGCCGTACGACCCAGCCGACCTCCAGCCGAGCTCCGTCGACCTCCATCTCGACCGGAGCTTCCGCGTCTTCCGCAACAACCGCTACGCCTTCATCGACGTCCGCGCCCCCCAGCCGGACCTGACGGAGCTCCTCACGATCGCCGACGACGAGCCATTCATCCTCCATCCCGGCGAATTCGTCCTCGGCCAAACCCTCGAGTGGGTCGAGCTTCCGGTCGACCTCGTGGCCAGGCTCGAGGGTAAGTCGAGCCTTGGCCGCCTCGGGCTGCTGATTCACTCGACCGCCGGCTACGTCGACCCGGGCTGGAAGGGCAACCTCACGCTCGAGCTGTCGAACGTCGCGAACCTGCCGATCGCCCTCTATTACGGCATGAAGATCGGCCAGATCTCGTTCTTCAAGATGTCCAGCCCGGTCGATCGCCCGTTTGGGTCGATGGATCTGGGATCTAAGTACCAGGGCCAGTCGGAGCCGACAGCCTCGGCGTTCCACCGCGACTTCGCGAACGGCAAGAAGCCGGGCGGCTGAGGCGCCGACGGCGTGGCGGTGAACGACTCGGTCGATTGGGCGCTGGACCTGGGTGGCGGCGTTCGCGTCGCGCTGATCCAGGCCGGGACGTTCCGTTCCGACGCGGGGGCGTTGTTCGGCCCAGTGCCGCGGATCCTCTGGAATTCCCTCGTGACCGAGGAGATCGATCACGAGCATCGCCTGCTCCAGGCGCTCAATTGCCTCCTCGTCGAGACGCCGGCTGGCCGCGTGCTCGTCGAGACCGGGATCGGCGAACGGGTCAGCGACAAGGTCCGCGACATGCGCCGCTACGAAGGGTCGCCGATCGTGCCGGCCATGGCCGCCGCCGGGTTCGAACCCGCGTCGATCGACATCGTGGCGATGAGCCATCTCCATTTCGACCACGCGGGCGGGCTTCTCCTGGCCGACGGCTCTCGAGCGTTTCCGCGGGCGACGATCGTCGCTCAGCGGGCCGAATGGGAGATCGCCCTCGGCGACAACCCACGGCTCGTCGCCTCCTACGACCAGCCGGAGGTCCGCCTCGTGAGGTCCTGGGGCGAGGAAGGCTGGGCCGACGGGGAGCGCGAGATCCTGCCGGGGGTCTCGGTCGTGCCGACCGGCGGCCACTCAATGGGGCACCAGGCGGTTGTCGTCCGTGGTGGGGGAGGTGAGGGGCGGACGCTCGCCTTCTTCGGCGACCTGTGTATGCGGCCGTGGGCGGCCAATCCCCGCTGGGTCACGTCGTTCGACGACTTCCCGCTCGACTCCGTGGCCGTGAAGGCGTCTCTGTTCGCCCGGGCCGCCGATGAGAACTGGGTCGTGGTCCTCTCGCACGAGCCCGTGACGCCGATCGGGCGCCTGGTGCGCGACCGCGACAGGTTCCGCTACGAGGCTGCGTAACCACGAACTGAAGGCGGGTCCAGTTCGTTCGTCAATGTGTCACATGACGTACAGAGTTCATGACAATTGGCCCATCGCATTTCTCGGGCGGCCGATTAGTGTCTGTTCATCGGAACGGACCGCCGGACATCGAGACACTCGCTGGCGGCGTGTCGACCCTCCGGCGGGATGCCGGGCGGCGGCAGCGCTGGCAAATCGTCGCCAAATCGGCGGTCCACCCGAACCCCTCGATCAACTGCTCCGATTTCGCACGCCCCGCGAACTCACCTGGCCGCTGGCCTCTATTCCGAAATCGGACTCCGCAATCGGACGGTCGCTGGGACGGGAGTGATTTCGGGCGGCGTGCGATTTCGGACGATCGGCGTGCCTCTGCGCTGGCCCGGACCCGCGGCCCGGTCATGGCGACGGGGACGCGGAGGTGGTCGGCTCCGGTGACGGGTCGGGAAGGATCGCCTCGATCTGCGCCGCGGCAGAGGCCTCGTCCAGCGGCGCTAGGATGACCGAGCGGATCGCGCCGTCCGTGCCCACGAAGAACTGCGTCGGCAGGCCGTAGAGGCGATAGAGCCGGAAGATATCGCCTGACAGGTCGGGCGCGACCGTGTAGCCGAGCTGGTAACGCTCGGCGTAGGCCCGGACATCGTCGGCATTCGTCTCCTGGATGCTCACGCCGATCACGACGAGGCCGCGGTCCGCGTAGCGCTCGGCCAGGTCGCGCAGGACGGGCGTCTCCGACTGGCACGGCGGGCACCACGACGCCCAGAAGTTGATCCAGACGGCTTTGCCCCGCAGCGCGCCGAGGCGAACGGGTCGCCCGTCGAGGTCGGTTAGCTGGAACACCGTCCCGTCGCCGCGGACCACGTTGAACTCAGGGGCAAGATCGCCCGCCCGGAGGCCCTGGGAAGGCGCAGGGCCGAGGATGTAGGGCGTCGCCTGTGGATTGGCCGGCCCGATCGGTCGGGTCGAACCCAGCGGCCTCGTCGCCAGGAACAGGCCGATCGCGACCGCCACGACGGAAATCGCCAACAGTGCGAGCTGGCGACCGCTGAACGGCCCGACGAGTCCGTGGCGCTCCTTCCGATGGGTGAATCCGGGGCGATCGGCCACTCAGATGCCCGCGAAGTTGAACCAGCGCGGCAGCAGCGCCAGCCAGTCCATGAGCATCGCGATACCTATCGCGACGACAAGTGCGCCGCCGATCACCGAGATGGCCCGGCCGTGCCGGACCAGCGGTCGGAGGATGGCCGGGGCCCGGTCGTAGACGAGGGCGATCGCGATGAACGGCAGCCCCAGCCCCGCGGTGTATGCCGCGAGCAGCAGCGCGCCCTGGCCGACGGTCTGGGAGGTCGAGGCGAGGCCGAGGATGGCGCCGAGAATGACGCCGATGCAGGGCGTCCAGCCGACGGCGAAGATCGCCCCGAGACCGAACGAGGCAAGCCATCCGCCGCGGGAGCTGACGAGCCGGCCCCCGAGCCGGTCGCCGAGCCCGGGACCGCTCCCGGCTCCCGCCGCCCCGGCCGACGCGAGTGACAACGTCCCCGTGGCGCTCGCCAGCGACGCAGCGGCACCGGTGTCAAGTGGGCGCCACGTCCGTTCGAGCCCGGGCAGCCGAAGTATTCCGGCCAGGTTCAGGCCGAGGACGATCAGGATCACCCCGCCGACCTGGCGAAGGACCGGGAGGTATTCGGAGAATCCGGCCGAGGCGAATGTCGCCGTAACGCCGAGCAGCGTGAAGATCGATCCGAAACCGGCCACATAGGCGAGGGCGTGCCGGAACGCGAGCCAGCGGCCAGGCCTCGTGGCTGCCGTTCCCGCTCCGCCGACTCCGCCGGCTCCGCCCGCGACGGCGACGGCGGTCAGCTGGCCGAGATAGGCGGGAACGAGAGGCAGCACGCACGGCGAGAGGAAGCTCAGCACGCCCGCGGCGACCGCCACGAGGATCGTCAGATCGCCGCCGATCACGCCAATGCGCCGTCCAGGCCGTCGTCGAGGAAACGCCGCAGCCGCGACGCCGATGTTGCGAGCTCCAAGCGCCGACCGCGAAGCTCGACGACCGGGATCCGATCGAACAGGTCGCGCTCGATCTCGGGGTCGGCGGCGATGTCTCGCTCCCGGAGATGGGCGAGACGCGCGCCGCGGGCGGCCCGATCCTCGAGCAGTCCCTGGAGCATCATCCGCGTCTCGTCGCACAATCCGCAGCCGGTGCGGGTGTAGAGGATGAGGTCGGGGAGGGGACTGGCGGTCATCTCGCTCGGCATTCTAGGCGAGACAACGCTCCGAGCCTCACGATGGCGGAAACATGCTGACCGGAAACGCCCCTTCGCCCTTCAGACGCGCGGCGCTCGTCGTTGCCTTGTTCGCGGCCGCCGGGTGCAACGCCAGTGGTCCATCTTCGGCGCCTATCCCATCCGCTACGCCACTGCCGGCGGCATCGGATCCAACTCCGGTGCCTCAAGGACCGACGGCGACGCCGGGTGAAGCGGCTGCCTTCGTGCCTCCGACCCCGGGTTGTCCTTCGCCCGCCGACCCGGTGACGCCGCCGGACGTCCTCGTCGGTCCGTGACGGCCCTGGGATCGTGGCGACACACGGGCCCTCGACGCTCGTGACGTGCACGATGTCTTCTGCTCAGGATGTGATCTCGAGCGAGCCGCCCAATGGGATCGCCGCGCATCCGGGTGACATGCTCAGCCTCTCCCTGCCGGCCGGGTGGCGATTCCTCCACTGGGAGGGCTTCGACCGACCTGCCGTCGGCGAAGGCGGGAACCTCTGGCCGGGCGTCGACACGCCGGATCGGCCCGGGCGCATCGAGGTTCCCGTGCCTGCCCGGAACGGCGACTCGATTGTCGGCTACACCCTTTGGGTGATCAGCAACGACGGGCGCGTCGTCGGACAGGTCGAGATCGTCATCCGGGTAACGATCAGCTGATCAGCTCGTACGACGGGGTACGATGTCAGTCGCGCCCCCGTAGCTCAGTGGATAGAGCGCGGCCGTCCTAAGGCCGGCGTCGGCGGTTCGAATCCGTCCGGGGGCGCCAGACCCCACGCGGCATGTTGGCGTCAACAGGCCGGAAGAACGGCCGTGCCGCCCGTGTCAGGATGACACTGACGACGCTCCGAGTCTGGGCCTCCCCCGGAATCGCCCAAACCACATTTCGCGCGAGGCCGACGGTCAGGGCCCAAGCGGCGGTCGGTGGTCGGCGGGGAATGCTGCATAGGCGGCCGTCCAGGCTACCTGGGCATCCTCGAGAATCGAGGCGTGTTTCGCCCACGTGTCGTCATCGCCGCTCTCGAGCGCCTGGTTGCGAAGTTGGAGTCCCTCAGCGTTCTTGGTTAGGGCGTCACGCAGCAACCGGTCGGCATCGACGAAACGGGGAGGGACCTTGGTCGCCCTCAGTGCCTCAAGCATGGCAGTGAGTGTCGCGATGGCGCCGGAATCTGCGTTGAAGCATTCCTGCTTGTTCCCGCCCTTGTTACACGGGCCGGGGTTGTCACCACTCTGAGCGAACACCTTGAGGTCCTCGGCGAGCTGCGTCATGTGGTCCATGTAGAGCGCGATGTACGCGTTCTCGGCCTCAAGATCTTCGACAGACGCCGCGCCGGTCGTGCTTACGCCGAAACTCACGCAGCCGACAAGCGTGGTGGCGAGCAAGACGGAACACGCGAGCGCTGCCCGTGCCATAAGTCGTGCTTCCACTTCCTTACCCCCTGGCCGAACTGTAACGGCCCCATCTTCCCAGGGATAACCACGCCAAGACTTTGTTCCCTCAGATCGCCGCGTAGAATGCGGGCGGGTCGGTGCTTGTGGTGTCCGAGGGGCCCCGAGTCAATCCGGGGGTGCCACCTGCCTTCCAGCTGAGGTACGCGATGACCAGGTTCGTCGTCGACGCCGGCGTGGTCCTCCAGCTTGCG
>JANMPL010000611.1:0-3823 GCA_031369845.1 Chloroflexota bacterium | reverse complement strand
ACCAGCCGATCGAGGTCATCGCCTTGGTAGGGCGCGCGCCAGGCGCGGCGGACGAGCGGATCGTCTTTCGGGCCATAGACGAAGGTGTTCATGCCGCGCGCGGCCATGAAGTCGATAAGCTCCAAGCGCTGTACCTGGGTCCAGGGGTTGCCGTAGAAGCCTTCGATGACGCCGCGGATCGCGAAGCGGGGGTGAGCCTGAGCCGACGTCATGGCGCAGTCTCCCGCTCGAGGAACGGCGCGTTGGCCGCGTCGCCGCCTTCGACGTTGCTGCTCGTGTACACGTCCGGGACGACGCCGCGGGCGAGCAGTCGCTCGACGGCCTCCGCGATCATGGCGTTCAGGATGGCCGCTCCGACGACCGTGGAAGTCGGAGCGACCTTCCGGTCCAGGCCCCGGATCTCAACTGCCGCATCGCCCACCGATCCGCCGTTGTCGATGACCACGTCGGCCACATCGTGCAGCCGCGGGACGTCGCTCGCGCGGGCGTCCGCGGACGTGGCGTGGCGCATGCTCGTGAGGGCAATCACGGATGCGCCGCCGCGGCGCGCGGCGCCGGCCAGCTCTGAAGCGACTGCGCTCCGCCCCGAGTTCGACGCGACGATCAGCACGTCACCGGCGGCGATCGGATGGTCGTCGAGCAGCGCCGCGGCGAGCCCCTGCATGCGTTCCAGCGAGGTGCTCAGGCGGGCGCTGGCGTGGAGCATCAGGCCCTCGAACAGGATCGGCCGGACCCGGACGAGACCACCGGCCCGGTAGAACAGCTCCTCCGCGAGGATGTGGGAGTGCCCGCTACCGAACGCGTGGATCGTGCCACCGTGCTCGAGGGAGTCCGCGACGAGGTCGGCCCCTTCGGCGATGTTCGACCACTCCCGCTCGACGAGCCGCTCGATGAGATCCTGGGCGGCGGCGAGATAGCGCAGCCCGGCCGACGGAGCGGGCGCGGTCACGCCGGGACCCCCTGTCGCCAGCGATGGACCAGGCCGCCGTAGGGATGCAGGTCACCCGCCAGGCCGAGTCGGATCGCCCCATCGAGCCCGGTTCCGTCCGCTGACCGAGACGCCACGGGCAGATCGGACTGCGCGAGCCCCGCGTCCAGCAGGCGCCGGAGCGGCGTCCCCTCAGCGAGGAGACGACCGCCGAGGGCGAGCGGGACAGGTGTCTGTCCGGCGCCGGCCCATTGCGCGCCGGCCCGGGCGAGAGCCAGCAGCTCCCCGACCGCTTCTCCCAGGATCCCGAGCGCGACGGGATCACCAGCGCCTGCCGCGTCCAGGACGTCCCGGGCGAAGCTGGCGATGGCGTGCACGGGTCGATCGGCGGAATGAAGCCGCGTCGCAAGCCCGTCCAGGCTGCCGAACCGCCGTTCAGCGGCAGCGCTGAGGACCACAACGTCGTCCGCGTCCGCTCCCCTCCCCTCGCCCACGCGAAGGACTGCGCCGAGCGCCCGCCGCCCGATCCAGAACGCACCGCCCTCGTCGCCCAGCAGGTAACCATGCCCGCCGAGGATCCGAGCCGGGCCATGCTCCGGCAGGGCCAGGCACGCGACTCCCGTCCCGGCCACGAGGCTCACGCCCCAGCCAAGCGACAGGGCACCGGCGTGCGAAGTCACCGCGTCGTCGGCCAGCCACACGTCGGCAGCGCCGGTCGCCAAAGCCACGGCGGCGCACAGCCGCTCGGCCTCGGCCTCGTCCGAGGGAGCCGTGCTCAGTCCGAGGACCACCCGTTCCACCGGTTCGAAGGAGCCCCGTTGCCAGCCGTTCGCCACCGCCTCGGCGACCGCCGCGACCGTGTCACCTTCCAGGCGGCTGACACCCTTCACCTCGACAACGTCGGCAGCTGCTGAATGGCGGAGTCGGATCCCCGATTGCCCGCCATCCACGCCGAGCACGCGGATCACCCCGCCCGCCTCGCCTGAAGCGAGGAGAAGTTCGCGCCTGCGAGCGTGGCGCTCAGCTGGTATCGGTCGCCGCGATAGATGCAGTCGGCCAGCATCACGACCCGTCCCAGGGCGTCCGAGTCGATCATTCGCAGGCGGAGGCAAGCTTGTCCGTCCGCGATGCCGAGCAGCTCGCACGTGCCCCTATCAGGCACAACGGGCTCGATCGTCACGCTCGCGGAAGCGGTCACGATCTGATAGCGGCGGGCCAGGACCTCGTACAGGGAGCCCTCGAGGTCCGCCGGACCAAGCCCAGGCACGAAGGCGGTCGGGATCCACACGGTCTCGACCGCCATCGGCTCGCCGCTCCCGAGCCGGACGCGCCTGAAGGTCACCAGCCGCTCGCCGAAACGCACACCGAGCTGCGCCGCCATCGCTCCATCGGCCGCGACCGCCCCGTACTCCAGGAGTCGGCTGCCGGGAACGAGCCCGCGCTCGTGCATGTCCTGGGTGAACGATGTCAGGCCAAGAAACCGCGCAAACGGCTGCGGCGCGACGTACGTGCCGGACCCGTGACGGCGCTGGACGAGTCCCTCGACCACGAGGTCGTCCATCGCGTGCCGGAGCGTCATCCGGGCTACGCCCCAGCGCGCGCTGAGGTCCCGCTCACTGGGCAGGCGTTCGCCAATCCTTGACGCGGCGATGACCTCACGGAGCTGCGCCCGCACGCCATGCCGGACCGACTCCTCTCGCTCCACCACGCCGGGAGTCTAGGCGGCGCGCTGCGCCATGACAAGGAGCAGTAGACCACTTTGCCGGGCAGATGTGCCCTCCGCGCAGACCACTTCGGCTGGGCGATACTGTTGGGACATGTCGACCATCCGGGCGGCGACGCTCCAGGACCTTCCCGGCACCTATCGGGTCTGCTTGCTCACGGGTGACGCCGGCCAGGATGCCACCCAGATGTTCCGCAATCCGGAGCTCCTGGGCCACCTGTATGTTGGGCCGTACGTGGTCGGACAGCCGGACCTCGCGTCGGTCGTCGCCGACGACGACGGGGTCGCCGGCTATGGCCTGGCGGCAGCCGACACCCGCGAGTTCGAGCAGTGGTCGGAGGCCCACTGGTGGCCGCCACTCCGCGCGAACTACCCGCTCCGGACCGACGGCTCCCCCGAGGCCGACCTCATCAGCAGGATCCACGCCCCTCCCCTGGCGGTCGACGACCTGCTCGCCGATTACCCCTCGCACCTGCACCTCGACCTCGTCGACCGCGCGCGGGGCCAGGGCAACGGGCGCCTCCTCGTTGAACGGATGCTGGCGAAGCTGCGCGAAGGCGGGTCGTCCGGGGTCCACCTCGACGTCGCATCCAGCAACCCGAACGCGATCGCGTTCTACCGGCACCTCGGCTTCGACGAGGTGGGGCGCAGGACGGACTCGATCCTGATGGGCCTGCGGCTCTAGACGGGCTCCGTATCGCCGGCGACAACGATGTGGTTGAACTGACGCCAGAGGATCGCGACGAGCACCGCGGAGCCCGTGAACCCGAACCAGAAGGGCGCGGTGATCCCGAACGTCCTCGCGAGGAGGCCACCGAGCGGAACTCCGATGACCAACCCGCCCATGACCGCGACCCGGTAGACGCCGCCGACTCTGCCGAGCAGCTCGTCGGGGACCGCGCGTTGGCGGACGACGGTCGAGGTCGTGCCCCAGACGAACTCGTGGGCGCCGAAGACCACGAACGTGGCCAGCGCAATCGCCGATGACGTCGTCAGCGCAAGAATCAGGTGGGTCCCGGTTTCGATGAGCAGCCCGATACGCATGAGGTCGGCCAGCGAGAACCGCCGTTCCAGCCGACCGTAGGAGACCATTCCGACTACGCCACCTACGGCTGTCGCGGTCGTGATGAGACCGAAGCCGACCGCGTCCATGCCCAGCCGATCGCCCGCGT
>JANMPL010000593.1:0-1908 GCA_031369845.1 Chloroflexota bacterium | reverse complement strand
GGCTTGCGGTCGGTCGGTCCGGCGTCGTAGATGTCGCGCTGCGTCATCCGCCGATCCTACGCGAGCGTCGGCCCCGATAGACTCCGATCGTGCACGACGAAGCCCCTTCTTCCGCGCTGCCCGCGAACCGGTCGGACCGTGCCGACCTCGTAGTCATCGGGGGCGGCATCCTCGGCCTGGCGACGGCTCGCGAGATGCTGCGCCGGCGACCCGGGATCCGCCTCGTCGTCCTCGAGAAGGAGCGGGCCCTCGCGACCCACCAGTCGGGTCACAACAGCGGGGTCGTCCACGCCGGCTTGTACTACGCGCCGGGATCGCTCAAGGCCCGGCTGTGTCGCGAGGGCAAGGCGGCCCTCGAAGCGTTCTGCGGGGAGCGGGGCATACCGGTGCAGCGGGTCGGCAAGCTGGTCGTCGCCCTGACCGAGGACGAGCTACCGCGGTTTTCGACGCTCGAGGCGCGCGCCCGCGAGAACGGCGTCGAGGGACTCGAGACGGTGGGACCGGAGCGGATCCGCGAGCTCGAACCGAACGTGGAGGGCATCCGCGGCCTCTGGTCGCCGGGCACCGGGATCGTCGACTACCGGGCGGTCTCGCTCGCCTACGCCGACGACATCCGGGCGTCGGGCGGCGAGATCGAGACGGGTCGGGCGGTGACTGGGCTCGACGAGCGCTTGGATTCCGTCGTCATCTCGACCGCCGCCGGCGAGATCGTCGCGGATTCGGTGATCGCCTGCGCCGGGCTCTGGTCCGACCGCGTCGCGGCGATGACCGGCGACACCGGGACGGAGCGGATCGTCCCGTTCCGCGGCGACTACTACACGCTGACCCCGGATGCCGCGTCCCTCGTGCGCGGGCTCATCTACCCGGTCCCGGATCCGCGCTTCCCGTTCCTCGGGATCCACTTCACCCGGCGTCACGACGGTGCCGTCTGGGCGGGCCCGAACGCCGTCCTCGCGCTCGCCCGGGATGGCTACAAGCGCTACGACGTCGACCTGCGCGAGGTCATCGCGATCGCCCGCCACGCCGGGTTCCGGAAGCTCGCCCGACGCTTCTGGCGGATGGGACTCGCCGAGCAGTGGCGGGACCTCTCGAAGCGAGCCTTCGCCGCGGAGCTCCGGCGCTACGTACCGGCGCTGCGGGACGATCAGCTCCGCTTCGGGCCTTCAGGTGTCCGGGCCCAGGCGATCGACCCCGATGGGACGCTCGTCGACGACTTCAGGCTGGGCGGCTCGCGCCGAATCGTCCACGTCCGGAACGCCCCGTCGCCCGGGGCCACGGCCTCGCTCGCGATCGCCGGCGTCCTGGCCGATGAGTCACAGAGCCGCCTCGCGGCTGAGTGAGCCATCGCGCCAGGAAACCTCGTCGGCCCAATAGGGAGAGCATCGGCCGAGGTCACCGAATCGGCCTTCGCGTCTCCGGCGCCGGAAGTGCGTGCGCCTCCTCGCTCCGACCGTCTAACGGCGTCGTGAGGCCCGCTGATCCGTACCGAGGCGTTGGCGGTGGGCTCCGATTAGTTCCGTTTCGCTGGAACTATCTCCAGGTGCGGCCGCGAGGTCCGGGGCCTCGACTGACCCCCCAAGTAGTTCCAACCAAGCGGAACGATCTCGCGGATTCGCCGATTCGTCCCTGGGACGCCGTGACCTCCCACGAAGGCCTCGAACGGCCCTCGCAGCTCCGAAAACGCGGGCGAACTCTTTCGAAGGTCGCCGAAGCTTTCGCGGGGCTCAGCTTGTGCGATCCCTATTGCGACCGGCCGAGCGCAGCCAGGGGCGCCCAGCTGGCGGGCGCTGCTAGACGACGATCCTTCGAACGTAAAACCCCTCGGCGTAGCCGCTGTTGGCATTCGATTCGAGGCCGCGCAGGCGAAGGATTGCCCGGAACGCCTCGGCGTCGAACCAACTCCGAGAA
>JANMPL010000583.1:0-8947 GCA_031369845.1 Chloroflexota bacterium | reverse complement strand
AGGCGCGCGACATCCGCGAAGCGCGGGCCACCGAGTTCACCGGGACCGATGCGGGCGCCGCGACGGCGCCCGAGCTGGAGTCCGTGGCCGACACCTCGACGAACGGCGAGTCCCCCGACACGCCGCTCCGGCCCGGCCCCGCGATCGTGGCCGTCGTGGCCGGTGACGGTCTCGTCCGGGTCTTCGAGTCGTTCGGCGTCGACCAGATCGTGAGTGGCGGGCAGACCGCGAATCCCAGCACCGGCGAGCTTCTCCGGGTCGCCCGCCTCGCCCGTGCCCGCGAGGTCCTGCTCCTGCCGAACAACCCGAACGTCCGGCTCGCCGCCGAACAGGCCGCGAAGGTCTGCGAGGACAAGCGTCTCGTCGTCGTGCCGACCCGCAACGCGGCCGAGGGAATCGCCGCCCTCCTGGCCCTCGACCCGACGCTCGACGCGGCGGCCAACGCCGGCCCGATGACCGAGGCTGGTCGGGGAATCCAGTCGGTCCAGGTGACGGAGGCCGTCCGGAACGCGACGATCGGGGGCAAGAAGGTGAAGCAGGGCCAGACGATCGCGCTCGATCCGGACGACGGCCTCGTGGCGGTCGACAGCAACCGCGACAAGGCCGTCCTGAAGGCCGTCTCGTCGTTCAAACCGGGCTACGAGCTGATCACGCTTTACTACGGTGCGGACTCGACTCTCGCCGAGGCCGAGGAGATCGCCCGCAAGATCGGCGCGGCATCGCCGGGGGCGGAGGTCGAGGTCGTCCACGGCGGGCAGCCCCACTACCGCTACCTCATCTCCGCCGAGTAGGCGGGTGGCCGGAACAACGGCGCGCCGCCCGGCGAAGCCACCCGCGGCGAAGCTCCTGCCGCCACCGACGGACCCGGCGGAGCTCCTCGACACAGACATCGCGGGCTCCGGCCTCGCGGCGGCCAACATCCTCAAGCGAACCGGCCGACGTCTTGGCTTCTTCACGGTCCGCGAGCTGCTCTTCCACCTGCCGCGACGGTACGACGACCTCCGCGAGATGCGGCAGCTCGGCGAGCTCGCCTGGGTGGAGGAGGGGACCGTCGTCAGCGCCCGGGTGGGCGTCGTCGACGTCCGGGTCGAACCGTCCTTCCGGCGCCGCATCCAGCGGACGATCGCGGTCCTCGAGGACGAGACCGGTACGCTCGAGGCGACCTGGTTCGGGCGCCGCTACATCGAGCGGCGCCTGCATCCGGGCGACCGCGTCGTCGTCTCCGGCAAGTTGAAGCGCTTCGGCCGGAAGCTGACCCTCGATAACCCAGACTTCCAGCCCGAGGGCAACGACGATGAGATGCTCCACGTCGGGCGGATCGTGCCCGTTTACCGGCTCACGGCAGGCCTGACGGCGACTCGCTTGCGGGTTGCAATCCGCGACGCCCTGGACCGGGCCGGCAAGGCCTACCCGGAATACCTGCCTCGCCCGATCCGCGAGGGCGAGGAGCTCGTCGCGATCGGGAGCGCACTCGAGGAGGCCCACTATCCGGCGTCGTTCGAGGGACGAGACGCCGCCCTCCGACGGCTCGCATTCGACGAGTTGCTCGCGCTCCAGCTGGGGATGGTCGGCCGCCGCCGGCAGCGTGGCCGCGATGCGGCGCGACCGATCGCCGTCGATGACGCCACCGACGCGGCATTGCGCGGGACGCTGACGGGCTCGCTGACGCGCAAGCTCGAGCGACCCGTAGAACTCACCCCGGACCAGGCGACGTCGATCGCGGCCATCCGCGAGGACCTCGCCCGCCCGACGCCGATGCTGCGACTCCACCAGGGCGACGTCGGGTCGGGCAAGACGGCGGTTGCGGCGTACGCGCTCGCAGCGGCGGCCCGGGCGGGGCTCCAGGGCGCCCTCCTCGCGCCAACAGACCTCCTGGCTCGACAGCACCATGCCACCCTCGCATCGCTCCTCGAGGACGCGGCCGTGCCCGTCGAGCTCCTCACCGGATCGCTGACCGCGGCGGCTAGCCGCAACACGCTCGAGCTCATTGAATCGGGCATGGCCCCGGTCGTCGTCGGGACCCATGCGCTGATCCAGGAGCGGGTCAAGTTCGCCAACCTCGGCGTCGTGATCATCGACGAGCAGCACCGCTTTGGCGTCGAGCAGCGCGGCCAGCTCGAGGCCAAGGCCGGCGGCCATGCCCCGCACGTCCTGCTGATGACCGCGACGCCAATCCCGAGGACGCTCGGCCAGGTCCTCTACGCGGATCTCGACGTCTCCGACCTGCGGACGCCGCCGGAGGGCCGGATCCCGATTCGGACGGGCATCCGCCACCCCGATTCCATCGGTCCCGTCTGGGATCGCGTCCGGGCCGAGGCGGCGGCCGGTCATCGGACGTTCGTCGTCGTGCCGTTGATCGACGAGGCCGACGCTCCTGCCGACGACGGCGCGCCCACGATCTTCGACTCATCCGCGCCCGCGGCTGAGGCGGAGGCGGTTCGCCTTCAAGCCCTGCTTGCGCCGCTTCGCGTCGGGATGGTCCACGGGAGGATGAAGGCTGCCGATCGCGACGCGGAGATGGCCCGCTTCCGCGACGGCGAGCTTGATGTCCTCGTCGGGACGACCGTCGTCGAGGTCGGCGTCGACGTCCAGGAGGCCACGATGATGATCATCGAAGGCGCCGACCGGTTCGGGCTCGCCCAGCTCCACCAGCTCCGCGGCCGCGTCGGCCGGGGGACCGTCGAGTCGTTCTGCGTCCTCGTCTCCGACTCGACCGACGAGACCGCCCAGGCGCGGCTCAAGGCGGTCACGGAGATTCGCGACGGGTTCGAGCTCGCGGAACGGGACTTCGAGCTCCGCCGGGAAGGCGACGTGCTCGGGCTCGCCCAGTCTGGGTTGCCGCGTCTCCGGGTCGCCTCGCTCCAGGACAAGACCCATGTCGCCCTTGCCCGCCGGGCCCGTGAGCATGCCGAGGCGCTCCTCGACGATGGGGGTGCTCTTCCCGCCACCGAAGCCGCCCTGGCGCGCGAGCTCCAGCAGGGCTGGCTCGAGCGGGTCTGGGCCGGCGATCCGGCCAGCGGCGCCTGAGTCGGCCCGAGCCGTTGTCGATCGCGCTGGGCCTCCGCGCGAACGCGGGTCAGTTCGCGCTGCTCGTCGGCGTCCAGACGCTCATCGGGGCGATGGTCGGCCAGGAGCGGACGGTCTTGCCGCTCATGGCGACCCAGATCTTCGGCCTCACCGGGATCGCGTCGGCCTTGACGTTCCTGGTCGCGTTCGGGATCACGAAGGCCCTGACGAACCTGGCGGCGGGCCTCCTCGCCGACCGATACGGGCGTCGCCCCGTCCTCCTGGCGGGCTGGCTTGTCGGCGTGCCAGTTCCGCTCCTCCTCATCTGGGCGCCGAGCTGGGACTGGGTCGTCGTCGCGAACATCCTGCTCGGAATCAACCAGGGCCTGACCTGGTCGGTGGCGGTAATGATGAAGGTCGACCTGGTCGGACCCCGCCGCCGGGGACTCGCACTCGGGTTGAACGAGGCGGCCGGCTACAGCGCGGTCGCCATGACGGCGTTCGTGACGGGCTTCATCGCGGATCGGGCCGGGCTCCGACCGGCGCCGTTCGTGCTCGGACTGGCGGTCGCGATCGCGGGACTGGTCCTGTCGGCGCTTGCCATTCGTGAGACACGCGATCACGTTCGCCTGGAGCACGAGCTCGTCGAGCGGGCGGCGAGGCCGTCGTGGCGCTCGGTCGTGGTCCGGACCAGCTTCAGCCATCCATCGCTGTCCGCAGCGAGCCAGGCCGGCCTCGTCAACAACCTCAACGACGGGATGGCGTGGGGCCTGCTCCCGCTCTACTACGCGGCCGCGGGCCTGCCACTCACGGCAATCGCCGTGCTCGCGGCTGCGTACCCCCTGACATGGGGCTCGGCCCAGCTCGCGACCGGTGCCTGGTCGGACCGGATCGGGCGGAAGGGACTGATCGTCGTCGGCCTGCTCGTCCAGGCGGCTGCCATCGCCGCCATCGCTGCGACGTCCGGGTTCTGGCCGTGGCTGGTCGCAAGCCTTGTGCTCGGCGTCGGGACGGCGATGGTCTACCCGACGCTCCTTGCCGCGGTGGCCGACGTGGCCGATCCCGCGTGGCGCGGCTCGGCCCTCGGCGTCTACCGGATGTGGCGCGATCTCGGCTTCGCAGCCGGGGCGATCCTCGTGGGCGTCATTGCCGACCGGGCGGGAATGACCGCCGCGATCGTGGTCGTCGCGGCGATCACGGCCATTTCCGGGGTGATCGTCGCCGTGCGGATGCGCGAAACGCGCCCGCACCGCTGACCCGACGCCGCCCGACGCTACGATGCCGACGTGAGTGATGCGGGACGGGTGATCGCCGGATCGGCCCGCGGCGTCCGACTCCGGGCGCCGGGGGAGGGGACGCGCCCGCTCGCCGACCGCGTGAAGCAGACGCTCTTCGCGATCCTCGAGCCGGATGTGGACGGCGCTCGGGTTCTGGACCTGTTCGCCGGCAGCGGTGCGGGCGGGATCGAGGCCTTGTCCCGCGGCGCCGCGTCGGCGACCTTCGTGGAGAAGGACCAGGGTGCCGCCTCAGTCATCGAGGCGAATCTTCGGGCGACGGGCCTGGCCGGCCCGGCTGCGACGGTCATTCGCTGGGACGTCATGCGGTGGCTCGGGGAGCCGAACACTGCCGAATCGTTCGACCTCGTCCTCGTCGACCCGCCCTACGCGGAGACCGAGGTCCTCCGTCGGGTCCTCGCGCTCCTCGGCCGGCCAGATGCGCCGCTGGCGCCGAGTGCACGGGTGGTCGCCAAGCACTTCTGGCGCGACCGCCCGCCGGACCGGATCGGGCTGCTAGCATCCGAGCGCGACCGGCGGTTCGGGGAAACGGCCCTGACCTTCTACCGGCGCGAGGAGAATCGATGAGCGTCGCGGTCTACCCGGGCTCTTTCGACCCGATAACGAACGGCCATCTCGACGTCATCAGGCGGGCGGCATCCGCGTTCGACAAGATCGTCGTCGGCGTTCTCGCCAACCCCCGGAAGCAGGCCTTGCTCTCAGTCGAGGAGCGCGTCCGGATCATCCGCGACGCGTTGCGCGAGGCGGACAAGCCCATCCCGTCGGGCCGGATCGACGTCCAGTCGTTCGAGGGGCTCACGGTCGAGTTCTGTCACGCGGTCGGGGCCGAGTTCATCGTCCGTGGCCTCCGCGCGATCAGCGACTTCGAATCAGAGATGCAGCTCGCCCACAACAACCGGAAGCTGGCCGGCGACGTCGACACGGTGTTCTTCATGACGGCCCTCGAGAACGGCTACGTGTCGTCCAGCCTCGTCAAGGAGATCGCCACGTTTGACGGGGACGTGTCGGCGATGATCCCGGCGGCGGCCGTCGAGCCGATTGCCCGCGCGCTCGCGGAGCGCGCCGCCGGAGTCGGTTGACGCCCACGGCCCAGACGGCCTGATGCCTTTGCATGATTCGATTTCGGCGTTGCGCTCGTTGCTGGCAGCAAGCCTTCCTATAGTCCCGCTGATATCGATGTCGCAGAGTGAAGACTCGCGCCGCCCATGGGCGTCGACGCGGACACCTTCGGTCAGATCGAGCTCGCGCTGAGCCCGATCGATCAGCCCGGATCCTTGCAATGAGCGATCGGTGGACGTTGTTGCCGGCGGCGAGATCGAGGACCCGAGTCGTGTAATCGATATGGACACGTTCTACACCGATAGCGCAACGCTCGTCGAGGTGCCTCTCGCCGCACTCCTCCTGCCCGGCAGATACACGATCCGGCTGACCCTGAATGACAGCGTTCAGGGCGTCACGGCGACCGAGCCAGCGATCGTGCTCATTATCGATGCACCGGAGGGGCGGCCGCGGGCGAAGGTCTCGTGCCCGGTCTCACCGAGGTGACGCAGGGAAGCGGCGACATTCCATTCGCTCTCATTCCGCTGGTTGCCGTTCTGCTCGCGGGCCTGATCGTCGGCGCAGGCATCGCCCGAACCGTCCTACTTCGGCGCCGCCCTCGCGCCTGAATCGTCTGGCGGCGCGACTGCGCCCGCGGCCACCGGCGGAACGCTCAGCGTTCCTACCGACGAGCGAGCGGTCCCTGGACCCCGAAATTCGCCCGCTCCTCCGCTTGTTGGAACGCCGGGCGTGCCAGGCGACAAACGAGGGCCCGTTCCTCCGCCCGTTTGAACGCTCGGCGTTCCGGAGGCACCTGCGACTGGCCACCGACTGGCCACCCACGACGGACCGTCGCCCGTCGTCGGCCA
This sequence comes from Chloroflexota bacterium, assembly GCA_031369845.1. Classification (GTDB taxonomy): domain Bacteria; phylum Chloroflexota; class Limnocylindria; order Limnocylindrales; family CSP1-4; genus CF-46. The sequence goes on along the minus strand of JANMPL010000583.1, from coordinate 2,739 downwards.
TGCGATAATCCCAGCCAACGACCAACTCGGGCCGAGCCGACCGCCACCGGAGGCCACTCCGATCGACATCATCTTCCTCGTCGAGCGCCTCGAGTCGATCATCGCGAATGGCCGCCGACTGCCCCTGACGAACAACGTCGTGATCGACCAGGCCGCCGCCCTCGGGCTCATCGACGAGCTGCGAGTTGCCGTCCCCGAGGAGGTCCGCGCGGCGAAGCGGATCAATTCCGAGGGCGAACGGATCATCGAGAAGGCCCAGGAGGAGGCGGAGCGGATCATCGCCCGTGCCCAGGAGCAGGCCGCATTCCTCATCGACGAGCGCGGCTTGACCCAGCAGGCCGAGGCGGAAAGCCGCCGGATCATCGGCGAGTCGCAGGACGAGGCCGAGGAGGTCCGCCGCGGCGCCGACGAATACGCCGTCAGTGTCCTCGTGGGGCTCGAGGGCGAGGTCGTGAAGACGCTCCAGAGCATCAAGAAGGGCATCTCCCTGCTCGACGAGCGACGGGCAGAACTCCCGACCGACACGACCGACGGGGCGGGCGTTCCCGCGGAAGGTTGGACCTCCTACGCGGACGACGTGGACGACGACGCCGAGGAGGATGCCTCGCTGCCGGTGCAGCGATGACCTCGAAGGGCTCCGTCGGCGAACCGCTCACCTGGAACGTCGCCGGGCTGCTCGGCGACGAGGCCGGCGCGACCCGCGATTACCAGGTCGCCGGCGTCACGATCGATCTCGGTGACGACCTCCGCCTCGCCGACCCAATCGAGGGCCACGTCCGCCTCGCCCGGACGAACCGTGGCCTGCTCGTCATCGCCGACCTGACCACGAGCCTCCAGGCGCCATGCAGCCGGTGCGTCCGCGACATCGAAGTCCCGATCGAGATCTTCATCGAGGAGGAGGCGCTTCCGACGCTCGACCTCAACACCGGCCGCCCGATCGAGCGAGAGGCCGGCGAGGACGATCTGCTGCGCCTGACCGATCACCACGAGCTCGATCTCGAGACCCCCGTCCGCGAAGCGATCCTGCTCGCGGAGCCGATCGCCCCGCTCTGCCGCCCGGACTGTCCCGGCCTGTGCCTCGTCTGCGGCGAGCGCCTCGACGAGGGCGCCCACGACCACCCGACAGACGACATCGACCCACGCCTCGAGGCGCTCAAGGCGTTCAAGGCGGATAAGGGCTGAGGCTCGTCCACGTGACCGCTCCACCTGCGTTCCATGCAGACTTCGTCGTTCCCATTAGCCCGCCGAGCCGTCGGTTCCAGTCTTCGGGGAGTCGACCGTGCCGAATATCCATGCCGGGGCTACTAGGCCGAGTCGAGCGCGGTGAGGTTACGTCGAGGATCTGGAAGGACGAGTTTCCGTGCGGGAGCCCGGGACGAGTCGAGGTGATGAGCGCCATGTAGGCGACGGATGGGGTCGTCAGAGACGGCCTAAGAGCCCTCCCATGGATAGGTGGCCAAGTCCCGATCGGAGGCGGGCGCGCCGAAGATCACTGAGCTGCGACCGGGGACCCTGAGGCTGGCACACGACGTCCCAGCGCGGTACACTCCGCGATCGGCCCCGCTGACAGCATGGGGCGTCTCGGTGCGTCCGACGAGCGACCGCCGACCTCAGACTGACCCCATCAAAGGAGACCGCACACCGTGGGTGTTCCGAAGCGACGCGTGTCGCACGCCAGAAAGGGCGAGCGCCGCGCCCATCTCGCACTGAGCGTGCCGAAGCTCGTCGAGTGCGATCACTGCCACGAGCCGAAGCTGCCGCACCACGTCTGCCCGAACTGCGGCTGGTACCAGGGCCGGCTGGCGATCGAGCCCAAGCAGTCGACGAACGAGTCCGCCTCCTGACCGTGGTCGACCAGATCGGCCACACCACGCGAGGTGACGGCGGAACAGACCGCCGCGGCGTTTCGATCGCCGTCGACGCCATGGGCGGCGACCACGGACCGACGGAGATCGTCCCCGGCGCCCTCGACCACGCCCGCGCCCACCCGGAGGACCGCGTCCTTCTCGTCGGCGACGAGGCGACGATCCGCTCACTTGCCGGCGACCTGCCACCGAATGTCGAGATCGTCCACGCGTCCGAGGTCGTCGGGATGGACGAGCATCCCGCCAAGGCGCTCCGCGAGAAGAAGGATTCCACGATCCTCGTCGCCACGGACCTCGTGAAGCGCGGCCGCGCCGATGCCCTGGTGACGGCTGGCCACACCGGGGCGGGGATGGCAGCAGCGGTGCTCCGGCTCGGGCGCCTGCCGGGCGTCGACCGCCCGGCCCTCGCCGTCCAGATGTCGACCGACGGCGGCCCGGTCGTCCTCCTGGACATCGGCGCGAACCCGGATTCGACCGCCGAGAATCTCGCGCAATACGCCCGAATGGGTGCGATCTTCGCCAACCGCGTTCTCGGCGTCGCCGATCCGGCGGTCGCGCTGCTGTCGATCGGCGAGGAGAAGGGCAAGGGCGATGCCCGCATCCAAGGGGCCACGGAGCTGATCGACGAGACGAACCTGCGCTTCGTGGGCAACGTCGAGGGCAAGGACCTCGTCAAGCACATGGCTGACGTGGTCGTCTGCGATGCGGTCCTCGGCAACGTGGTCATCAAGTTCTTCGAGGGCCTGTCGGGCTACATCTTCGACCTGTTCCGGACCGAATTCCGCGGCTCGCTTCGGGGCCGGCTGGCGTACCTGCTGCTCAAGCCGGGCGTCGGGCGGATCCGTGGGGCCTTCGACTACGAGCGGGCCGGCGG
>JANMPL010000601.1:0-3794 GCA_031369845.1 Chloroflexota bacterium | reverse complement strand
GTCGACCAGGCCATGGTCAGCGCTCCCAGCGGCTGGATCACAAGCTGTTGGCCATATCGAAGAGCGCTCACAGAGCCTGAACCGATGAGGGTCGCGATCGCGCGATCCGAGAGAAGGTTGAACTGAAGAATTGCTGAGCCTGCCGCAAGTGGCCCAGCGTGGCGAAGGAAGCCGCCGACGTCGCCGCTGACGAATGACAGCCGTGGTCGGGGCAACATGCCGGCCCGAGCGGCCACCGTCAGAAGAGCCAATGCCGCACTCGTCTCGCCAACGAGAATCGCCACCCGACGCGCCGCGAGGGCCAATGACCGCCAGAGCACAAGCGTTGCTCCCAGCGAGACGAGCGGACCCAGGAGCAGGGCCACGGCGATCGGCGTGAAGCGATTGTGGATCTGGCAGACGCCAGACAGGACGTGGATCAACGTGATCACCAGCAAAAGCGGAGCCGCGACACGGACGTAGTTCGTTGCTTCCACGCGAGCTGCCTGGTCCAGGCCCGGTCCCGCTAGCGCGACTGCGGCCGCCGGCACCAGCATCAAGGCGATGGTCGCGGCGATTCCGATCATGACGACCCAGGTGAGGAGGGCACCGAGAAAGCTGCGCGCCGCGGGCGTCCCGCGCCGCGCCTCGGTCTCCACGTAGGCCGGCACCAGAGCGGCTCGAACCCCGGAGCTGATGATCCCTGCCAGTACAAGTGGCGGCGCGATCGCGACGAGCACGGCATCCAAACCGGGCGATGCGCCCACTTGGTCGGCGATGAAGAGTTCGCGAATCACCGTGATCAATTGGCCGGCGATCCCAGCAATGGCCAGAAGGCCTGCGGCCCTGCCGATGCGACGCAGCGAGAACTCCGCGCCGGGTATCGGGGCGGGCGCGGCGCCCATCGCCTCAGTCACAGGGTCGCAGTTGCGGTCCCGCTCGCCTCAGGCCGTCGGCCGCGGACAGCGACGGGAAACCCGAGCACTTCGATCGACTCGAAACCGAGCTCGCGGAACCAACCGACGACCTCTGCTTCTGTGTGCTTCCACTGGTAACGCGGCGCGTACCAATCGAACGTGTCGAGCACGCGCCACTCGCGATCAGCCTGGCCGGAGACCGGCAGGAGGAACCTCAGCGGACGGCCAACCAGGGGAAGCTGATGAAGCGGATAGAGCTTGGCGAGGACCTGACACAGCCGGTAAAGCGACCGGTCGCTCATTCGGGTGGTCAGGTGCCGGTAAAAGTCGGCCATTCGATACCAGACGGCCCGTCGGTACAGCCAGACTGCCAGCGTGCCTCCCGGCTTGACCAGCGGGGCCAGCGCGCGAACCGCGGAGGCCGTGTCGGGCGTGTGATGCAACACGCCGATCGAATAGACAGCGTCGAACGTCCCATCGGCAAACGGAAGGCGAAAGAGGTCCGCCTGCGCGATCAGGGCGCGATCGCCCAGATTCTCGGCGGCTGCGTCGACGGCGCAGCTGAGGTCGACCCCCACCACGCGCGCGCCGTGATTCGCGGCTATTTCCGCAAAGCGGCCGGACCCGACACCCACGTCGAGCACGAGTCGGTCCTTGAGCTCGGCCGCACCGAGGCCAACCTTTCGGGCGAACGAGTCGCGCGAGTCTGTCCGACCGCTCTTCGAGTCGACCTGGGTCTGCCGGTGGCGGGTCCACTCGTAGCCGAACGATTCGGCGTACGACTCCGCCGCCACGAAACGCGGAATCCCGCCGACGAAAGGATAGGCATGGCCCGCAGGGCACTGGAATTGAGCCTGCCGATCCATCTCCAGGAGTGCTCGGCATTCCGGGCACACAAGGGGCACGTCACCCCAGCGCAATGCCGGCTCCAGTCGGATCAGTTGCGCCAAGAGGATCCGTCGCGTGGTGCGCCCTGTACCAGGCGACCGTTCGCTTGATGCCCTCAAGGAAGTCGACCGTGACCTCATACCCCAGTTGGTCCCGCGCCAGGGACACGTCGGCCTGAGAGTGCGCGACATCGCCTGGCCGTGGCGGCTCGAAGACGGGCGTTATGGGGCGACCGATCTCAGCCGCGATGGCATCGAGCAATTCAAGGAGATCGAAACGGCCACCGCAACCGATGTTGCAGGTCAGACCCGAGATACCTTCACGCCCTGCTGCGAGCAGGTTCGCGGCAACGACGTTGTCGATGTAAGTGAAATCGCGCGACTGGCGACCGTCGCCGTGCACGCTCGGAGCCTCGCCGCGGAGCGCGGCCGTGATGAAGCGCGGAACGACGGCGGCGTAGGTCGACTGAGGATCCTGAGCCGGACCGAAGATGTTGAAGTACCGCAGGACCACGGTCTCGATGCCGTTCAACTCGCCGAGCGCGTGGATGTAGTGTTCTGCGGCAAGCTTGCTGGCCGCGTACGGCGACCGCGGATCGGCGCGCTGGGTCTCCCGCCTGGGCAGTTCCGGAGAACTCCCGTAGACAGACGAGGATCCGGCGAAGACGAACCGTCGCACCCCTGCTTGGGCCGCCGCGAGCATTACCTCGATGGTGCCCGTGACGTTGACGTCGTTCGATCGTCGCGGGTCGGCGACGGATCGGGCGACCGACGGGATGGCGGCCTCATGGAACACGACGTCGCTGCCGGAGATTGCCCGGTCCAGAGCCGCCGGATCACGGATATCTCCCTCCACGAGCTCGATCTGATCGGCAAACGGCATCAATCGTCCCGCGTCTCCTGTGGACAGATCGTCGATTACGGAGACCGCCCAACCCGCCTCGAGCAGTCCACGGACGAGATGATGTCCGATGAAGCCCGCCCCTCCTGTGACGAGCGCCTTCACGCCGCGAGCGCCGGCTGCCGCGCCCAGGTTCTCCCCCACAGCTCGAGCGTGAGTAGCTGCCAGAGTCGGCGGCCGTGATCGTGCGAACCTGCGGCGTGCTCATCGAGCAGCCGGCGTACTTCGTTCTGGTCGAGCACGTCGCGAACGAACGCGTCTGGTGCCAGGGCGAGCTCACGGTAATGAGTTCCCAATGAACCCAGGAACCATTCCCCGATCGGGACACCGAAGCCCATTTTGGGCCGTTCGACGAGTTCAGCCGGCAGGAGCGTCCTGGCAACCTCGCGCAGCACGATCTTTGAGCGACCGCGATGCAACTTCCGTTCGCGAGGCAGGCGCGCCGCGAATTCAACGACTTCCTGATCGAGCAGCGGCGAACGGGCCTCGAGGGAATTTGCCATGGTCGCCCGATCCATCTTCACGAGCAGGTCCTCCGGCAGGTAATTGAGGGTGTCCGTCCAGAGGAGGCGGTCTAATCGATCAGATGGCGCCGCCGACATCGAGTTGCTGAGGTGGCCGGACGAACTCATCGCGGGACCGTGGTTCAGGAGGGCGCGCTCAAGCTCGGGCGACATCATTCGCATCTGCCGGTCATAGCGCGTGTCCGGATCCTGGCCGACCAGTTCGCCCACCAGCCGAAGGCGTCGCCGAATCCGCGATCGAGGCGCCACGAGACCGAGCAGGGCGTCGATGCCCGCGGAACCCGCTCGCGAAAGTCCCCCCGGCATGCGGGCGAGCGTCGCCAGCCGCTCGTGGGCGATGTAGCGGAGATAGCCTCCAAACGCCTCGTCGCCGCCGTCGCCCGTCAGGACGACCTTGACCTCCCGCGCGGCGAGTTGAGCCACACGGAAGGTCGGAATTGCTGACGAGTCGCCGAACGGCTCGTCATACGCGTGGGCGAGGCCAGGCAGTAGCGCCATGACATCGAGGCTCACGATTTCGGTCGTATGGCGAGTCGAGAAATGGTCGGCCACCGCCTGGGCGTAGCGAGTCTCGTCGAGCCGAGGG
>JANMPL010000552.1:0-2004 GCA_031369845.1 Chloroflexota bacterium | reverse complement strand
GGCCGGTGCCGGCGCTCACCCGGATCAGTGGCGTTCTCGTCCAGCTCGTCGAAATCCCGGGGCTCATCGCGGGCGCGGCCGACGATCGCGGCGGCGGACGCGCGCTGTTGGGCGTGTTGCGGTCGGCAGACGCGATCGTCTACTGCTGCCGCGCCGACGGCGACCCGGCGGAGCTCGCAGTCGTTCGCGGCGAGGTCGCGGCCGCGGGGATCGTCAAGCCCGGGTTCGTGGCCGCGACGCGAGCGGACGAGGCCGAACCCGGCTCGCTTGCCCGCCTGGCGGCTGCCATCCCCGACCTGGAGATCGTGGCGGTCTCGATCCTCGACGAGGATTCGCTCGAATCATTCCGGGTCGCCGCGTGGGCGCTCACCGGCCTTATCCGCGTCCGGCTCCGCAAGGACGGCGGGATCGATGGCGAGCCGCTCGCGCTTCACCCAGGGGCGACGGTCGTCGACGTGGCTGACTGGGTCCACCACGACCTCGGCGCCACCTTCAGCGGAGCTCGGGTCTGGGGCCCATCGGCGCGGTTCGACGGTCAACGAGTAGGTCGCGAGCACGAAATCCGGGACGGCGACGTCGTGGAGATCCTGCGTTGACCGCTTGGAAGCGGATTCCGCCCAACTGATGTTGAATACTCTCGTCCGCGCTGTTTGCGGTGGCTGACTCCCACGAATCCGGGAGACCGCCGCGCACAGGGAGGAGTCGGTCGTGTCCCAGTCCCTCATGGTCGGTCGTCGACGACGTGTCCTCGCGGCCCTCGGCGCAACCGCGCTCATCCTTGGCCTCGTGGGAGGATCTGCGCTAGCGGAGGATGAAGGCGAGCTCGTCCACCCGGTGGACTTCATCCACAACAACCTCACCGAGGCGCCCGTCGCCGGCGGCGTCTTCGGCTCCGGACCCGCCCGCAAGATCGGCGAACCCATTTGCTCGACACCGACCCAGGCCGGGCCCAACGTCAACACCGACTGCGAGGGCACAGGGCCCCATAACGAGACGACGATCGCCGTCAATCCGACCAATCCGCTCAACATGATCGCGGGCGCCAACGACTACCAGCTGGCGATCAATCCGGGCGGCCATGTGAGTGCATCGACGGAGTCACGGGCTCACGTCACCACCGACGGCGGCCATACGTGGACGACCTATCCGCTCGACGCCACGTCGACGTATCAGGCAACCGGCGATGCCGCTGTGGCGTTCGATGGGGCCGGGAACGCGTACTACGCGACGCTCGGCTTCCGATTCGTCGGCCCCGTTAACGCCCTGAGCCCGGACACCATCGTCCACGTATCGAAGGACGGCGGCGTCCATTGGACCACCAAGCGGCTCGCGGCCGGCAGCGGCAATTTCGGCAGCCCCGGTGACCTCCTGGACAAGGAGTACGTCGCGGCTTGGGGCGATGGCAACGCGATCGTCACCTACGGCGACTTCCGTCTCGGCCAGAAGGGGTCGTTCATCAGCGCGAAGATCTTTGCCACGGTGACCCACGACGCGGGCGCCACGTGGACGAAACCGGTCGTGATCTCGGGCACCTTCGACGAAGCATTCGTATCTGTACCCACCGTGACGAGCGATGGACGTGTCTTCGTGGCATTCCTCAACACAACGGACCTGACCACGGGTCGCGACGATTACGAGGTAGTCGAAGTCAACGCGACGACCGGCGCCCGGATCGCGGGACCGTTCAAGGTCGCGACCACGATCGACGGCTTCACCGACTACCCGATCTCGTTCGGCCGCCAGACGTACGAGGACAGCCTGTTCCGGAGCTGGGCCGCCGGCAACATCACGGCCGACCCGACGAACCCCGCCCACCTCGCGGTCGTGTGGTCCGACATGCGCAACAGCCAGTTGCCCGCGCCCGAGGACCCGTACGAGGCCGACACGAACTCGGACGTCATCGTGAGCCAGTCGTTCGACTCAGGACGGACCTGGTCCACGGCGAGCGCGATTGCGCGGACGAACGACCAGTTCCAGCCGTGGGGCGCGTACGACACGGTTGGT
>JANMPL010000498.1:0-1994 GCA_031369845.1 Chloroflexota bacterium | reverse complement strand
GGCGCGCCCGACAGGATTCGAACCTGCGACCTTCGGCTCCGGAGGCCGACGCTCTATCCACTGAGCTACAGGCGCGCGGACCGCGATGATACCGGCTGAGCACGGATAGACCCTCGGCTTCTTGTTTTACGCTCTTGCCGGAGGCCTTCGCCACCCTCCAGAGGTGACACCAACCTCTGATAGAGCGTAAAGCTCGCCCGGCTCCCGCGGAGTGTCAGCGGCCTGCCGCGACGGCGACGAGATCCTCAAGCTGCCTGTTAGATGGAGCGGCCCTTCAGCTGCTCGAATGTCTGGTTGTCGGCTGGGCGGGGCGGCCCTGGGAAGTGGTCAGGCGCGATTCCCGCGCGATGCTGGGTGCGGGGCGGTAGAGAGATAAGGTCGTGCTTCGCAGACGGAGCGTCCCAGCTCCGACCGCAGACCACGCTAGACCGGTCTCGCCTCGAGTCGGACGTTCGGGGCGACCTCATCGACGAAGCGGCGGATCCCGTTGAAGTCATCAAAGTTGAGCGCAATGTGCTTCACCCCGACCTCGACGAGCTGTTCGATCTCCCGAATCACGTCGGCCGAAGTCGGCCCGGCGATCCCGAACACCTGTCCTGGATAGAACGAGTGCTCGTATGACGCAACGAACTCCGCGGGATCGTCGGGCAGCGAAACGGTGAGCTCGCACGCAAGCGTGATGTCCTCGAACCGACGGCCGATCGCCTCGCACTCCGCTCGAAGTCGCTCATACGGCGCGCGATAGGTTGTCTCCCACGGGCCATCCCAGACCCACCAGTCTGCGAGTCGTGCAACGACCTTCAAGGCCCGTGGCCCGTTCGTGCCGACGAGGATGGGGATTGGCGGGTCCGGCTGCGCGGAGAGTGCTCCGTCGAGTCGATACGACTCGCCTTGATAGCTCGCCGGCGACCGAGACCAGAGGGTCTTGAGGAGCTCGATCGTCTCGGCCAGCTGGGCGACGCGAATGCCAGCTCGGGGGAATTCGTAGTTGAAGGCTCGGTACTCGTCCTCGAGCCAACCCGCCCCGAGACCCAGGATGAGCCTGCCGCCCGATAGCTCGTGCAGCGTTTGGGCCATGACCCCGAGGAGTCCGGGATTTCGGTAGCTCTGGCTTAACACCATGCTCCCGATGCGAAGTCGCGGAAAGGTCGCCGCGTGCCACGTCATGAACGTCCATGCCTCTGGCCACGGTTCGCCCTCGACTTGCAGGTGATCCGAGATCCAGGCAGTCGAAAAGACGTCAGGGAACTTGTCAAAGACGGCGCGCCGGTACGAGATGGGGTCCATCCCGTCGGGCCTGGTGCCCATGCCGTGGATACCCAGATCGGTCATGCTGCGGGCCCTCGCACCTAAGATGGCGCAATTCTGCTTGATCCGCTCGGCGCCGGAATGCCTTTCGGTGCGCTTGTGTGGGCCGAGGGCCTACCGCGGCGGGCACGAGATCGGTCGACACACGCCGGCCGCGATGCGAAGAGCGTAAAACTCCACCCGTTTCGCTCGGCGTCCCACTCGGGTGGCCACTACGCTCAGGCGGTCAGGCTCCGGAGGCCGACGCTCTATCCACTGAGCTACAGGCGCGGGCCCCGATCATACCGGTCGGTGCTCGGATAGAGCGTCGGCTTCTGGTTCGAAGGTCTAGCCGCGGGCCATTCCTGAGCACGGGTCACGGCGACTACGCCTCCTAGAGCGTAAAACTCGCGCGGACTCGTCTGGCCTTCGACGCGAAGGAGCGGCTTGACTATCTCAAACAACCTCATGGCTCGATCCGGATGGAGTCGAGGATCGCCTGCTGCTCGGCGAGGTCCTCGGGCGGCGAGCCAGGGGACCGCTCCGCCACGATCATCAGACGGGTCCCTTCGACGTCGAGGATCCAGAACTCCTCGCGGTACCCAGGCCCGGTGTAGCCGTAGTACGCGTCGCCCGGTTCGGCGGTGTCGAACCACGCGACCCAGCTCTTGAGGTGGCCGTCGACGCAGTCGGTGAAGCGTTCATGT
>JANMPL010000448.1:0-9354 GCA_031369845.1 Chloroflexota bacterium | reverse complement strand
GAGCACCCGGCGCCGCACGCCTCAGCATTCGAGGTGGCCGCAGATTGCGGCTCGCCGTGCGCGCGTGTCAAGCGACGCGAGGCCGTGTCGCGCGGGGCGGAGACGGGCGTGGGATCGGCGCGGGCCTACTGCCCGGGCCTTCGTGGTTCGCCCGGCGGTCCAAGCGTCGGCTGAGGGGTCTCCGTCGCGTCGGGTGGTCCGTGGACGGGCAAGCGTCGGCTGGCGTCCAGATCCTGGGGCCGGATGGAGCGTTCCGCCCACCGTTGGCTCGTGGGGCGGGTCATTCGTTGGCCGGCGGCCCCACCGTGCCGTCGTGGAGCGCCCCGTTCGACGCTTGGCCCGTGTCACGAACCAACGCCCGAGCCAGCGCCATAGACTCCGAGCGTGACCCTCGCCCGAGCCGTTCGTCCCGCCTTCGCGATCGGCGCCCTCGTCCTGATCGCCGCCTGCGAGGCTGGCCCGCCACCTGCGACCCCGCCGATCTCGCCGGGCAATTCATCGGCCCCGCGCGAGGTCAACGTCATCGCCAAGGACTGGCAGTTCGTGCCCGATCCGGTCGACCTCGTTCCCGGCGAAACGGTCCTCTTCCACTTCGTCAACGGCGGCCTCGAGATCCACGAGGCGGTGATCGGGAACGCGGCGATCCAGGATGCGTGGGAGGTAGCCGAGGCCGCGACCGTCGGTCATCCGCCTGGCCCGACACCCGTCGTCAGCGTCCCGCCCGGGGTCGAAGGCCTGCGCGTCGTCATCGCGTCCGGCCAGCGCGTGGACGTCGTATGGACGGTGCCGCCGACCGCGGCCGCCGATGCGCCCCTGCTGATCGGCTGCCACATCCCCGGCCATTGGGAAAAGGGGATGGTCGTCGCGGTCCGATTCGTGCGTCCATTTCCGGCCCCGTGAGCGTGCCGGTGGTACGCTTCGTGTCCGCGCCAGAGTCGGGTCGAGCTGGGTCGAGGAGAAGAGAAAAAGATGACCTATGTGATCGCCGAGCCGTGCATCGATGTGCTCGACATCTCATGCGTGTCCGTCTGCCCGGTGGATTGCATCCACTACGAGGAGGGCGTCGACCGCAAGCTCTTCATTGACCCCAACGAATGCATCGACTGCGGCGCCTGCGAGCCCGAGTGCCCGGTCAACGCGATCTTCCCCGAAGAGTCGCTGCCGCCCGAGTGGGCGCAGTACACCGCAATCGACGCCATCTGGTACACCGACAAGGCTGCTGCCAGGGCGGCGGTGGACGCAGAAAAACCCTCGGGGTGATGGCCTCGCGGGGCTCGGCCTCACGCCTCGGGGGGCGAGAGGCGGCTTCCAACTGAGGTTGCCGGTTCCTGAGAGGCCACGGCACCGATGAGAATCGTTTCACTTCTTCCTTCGGCGACCGAGATCGTGGCTGCCCTTGGGCTGGCCGACGAGCTCGTTGGGATCACCCACGAATGCGACTGGCCGCCGGAGATTGCCGGGACGCCGGTGATGACACGGAGCGTCTTCGACCTCTCGACGTCGAGCAGCTCCGACATCCACCGCCTCGTCAGCGACGCGGTTCACGGGGGATCGTCGCTCTACGCGCTCGACGAGGAGGCGCTCGAGGCGGCACAGCCTGATCTGATCCTGACCCAGGAGCTCTGCCAGGTCTGCGCGGTCAGCTATCGGCAGGTCAACGAGGTCGCCCGGGCGATCGATGCCGACATCACGGTCGTCTCACTCGAACCGACCTCGCTCGAGGGCATCTTCAACACGATCTCGACGGTCGGCGCGATGACCGACGCCGAGGACGAGGCGATCGAGCTGGTGGAGAGCCTTCGGACGCGCCTCGGAATCGTCGAGACGCGGGTCCACGAGCGCCGCAAGGAGGGCCACGAAGCCCCACGGGTCGTCGGGCTGGAGTGGCTCGAGCCGCCGTTCGCGCTCGGCCACTGGGTCCCGGAGCAGATCCGGCGTGCTGGCGGCTGGGACCTGCTTGGCCAGGACGGCGAGGCCTCGCACCAGACCGACTGGCTCTCGATCGTCGACGTCGATCCCGAGATGATCCTTCTCATGCCATGCGGCTTCCATCTTGCCGAGACCGTCGCCGAGTGGAAGCGAACGCCGCGACCGATCGACTGGAAGTCGATCGACGCCGTCCGCAGCGGCAACGTCTTCGCCCTCGACGGCTCCGCCTACTTTTCGCGCCCCGGCCCGAGGGTGCTCGACGGGATCGAGACGCTGGCCGAGATCTTCGACCCCGACGCGTTCGTTGAGACCTCGCCACCGGGCAGCTGGACCCCGCTGGAGTGAGCCAGGTGCCTGGATCGGTCGGCGGTCCGCCCGCGACCTTCAACTGCCTGTGGTGCGGCACGCAATGGACGACGCGTTCCACCGACGACCTCGAGGGTTGGGCGCGGCTCTGTCCGGATTGCCTGGGCCGGGCGGGGGACAACCCGTTCCTCCGATTCCGATTGCGGGATGCGTTGACCGCCCGAGCGGCGGTGGCCGGAGGCGAGGCAAAGGTCGAGGTGGCGCCACCGTTTGGCGCCGAGCCGCCGCCGACGGCGCCCGCGTCGCTCGCCGCTCCTGCGCCTGACCGCGACGCCGAAATGCTCGCCTACTACGAGGCCCGGGCCGGCGAATACGACGATTGGTACCTGCGCCGCGGCCGCTACGCCCGCGGGCCGATCCACGACGCGGCCTGGGACGCGGAGCTCGACGGCGCCGGAACGTGGCTCGACCGCCTGCCCATCCACGGCGAAATCGTCGAGCTTGCGGCGGGCACCGGCTGGTGGTCGCCCCTCCTCGCGTCGAAGGGCGAGCTGTCGATCTACGACGCCGCCGAGTCGCCGCTCGAGCGGGCGCGCGAGCGGCTCGTCGCCCATCGCCTGCGCGCCCACATTCACGTCCGCGACGCGTGGGCCGAGCCGGATCGCCAGGTCGACGCCCTGGTCTGCGGCTTCTGGCTGAGCCACGTGCCGCGCGACCGAACCGAAGCCTTCCTCGCCCTGGCCCACCGCTGGCTCAAGCCGGGCGGCATCTTCGCGTTCATCGACTCGCTCCCCGACCCGCAGTCGGGCGCATCCGACAACGCCCGGCCCGCTGGCGACCTGGCCGTCCGCCGGCTCGCCGATGGACGCGAGTTCACGATCGTCAAGGTCTACCGCGAGCCGGCTGAGCTGGAGGAGGCGCTCCGCGAGGCAGGCTTCCAGACGGCCAGGGTCACGACGACCGGCCGATTCTTCGTGCTCGGCGAGGCGGGCGCCTGACGCTGTCCCGCGCGCGCACCTGGCCACCTACGATGCTCCGTGGCCCAGCGCCGCGGCGTCACCGTGCAATACTCCCCGGATGGTCCCCTTGGCGAACCGAACGATCGCCACCGTCGGCTCAGGCGTCATGGCCGAAGCGATGATCGCCGGGCTGCTCCGTGGCGAGCTCGTCGACCCTGGCCAGGTCGTCGCCAGCCACCCTCGCGCCGAGCGCCGTGACCACCTCGAGCGCGAGTACGGCATCCGGGTCGTCTCGGACAACGTCGCCGCGATCGAAGGCGCCGACGTCGTGCTGTTTGCCATCAAGCCCCAGATGCTTGGGCGCGTCGGGCGCGAGATCGGCCCCCACCTTCGCCGCGGGCAGCTCGTCCTGTCGGTAATCGCCGGTGCCACGACAGCAGCCCTGACGGGGACGCTCGGCCACGACCAGGTCATCAGGGCGATGCCGAATACGCCAGCCAGGCTCGGCAAGGGCATGACCGTCTGGTACCCGACGCCGGAGACAACGCCGGAGCAGCGTGAGCAGGCCGCGACCCTGCTAGGTGCCCTTGGCAAGGAACTCGAGGTCGACGACGAGAAGTTCGTCGCGATGGCCACGGCCGTCAGCGGCACGGGACCGACATACGTCTTTCTCGTCATGGAGGCGCTCATCGACGCGGCGGTCCATCTCGGGTTCCCGCGCCATGTTGCCCACGACCTCGTGATCGAGACCCTCGAGGGCAGCACGCTGTTCGCGAAGCAGTCCGGGATGCACCCCGCGGAGCTCCGGAACATGGTGACGTCGCCGGGCGGCACGAGCGCGGCCGCCCTCCACGAGCTCGAATCCGGCCGCCTGCGAACCGTGCTCTCCGAGGCCGTCTGGGCTGCGTTCCGGCGGACCGTCGAGCTTGGCGATCAGCTGGAGGCGAGCGTCAGCGAACCGGCCGACGGTCGGAGCGGGGAGCGCATCGTCGCCCGATGAGCGAGGGGACACGGCGATCGTGGGGGCGATGACCGGCACCGTTGCGACCGCGCGCGCTACCGCCCCGGGGCTCGACCTCGACCTGCGCCGCGCGCCGCTCGGGGACGTCCAGGCGATCGACTTCCGGGCGGCAACACGGGACTTCTGGGCCGATGAGGCGGCCCTCTGGGATCGGCTCACGGCCTCTTGGGCCGGGCTCGACGACGCCGCATGGCGCCTGCCGGGTGCCGCCCCGTCCGACGCGGGTGGACCAGACTGGTCGCTCCTCGACCACGTCGGGCACATCCTGGACTGGCACGAGCTCGCCGTCGCCTACATCGAGGAGGCGCTCGAAACGGGCGGCTGGCCGACAGACGACGACTACGACGGCGGCGACTTCGACACGTTCAACGAGCGGCGACGGTCGCTCTACGCCGAGCTCCGTCCGGCGGACGTCAGGGCGCGACTCGACTCCGCTCACGCGGCGCTCCTCGCAGTCGGGGCTCGGCTGCCGCTGGCGACGATCTACAGGGACGCGGCCTGGGGCTGGGTCTACAACGTCCTTCACGGTCACGCAGTCGATAACCTCCGGGTCGTCGAGCCGTGGGCCGATCGCCTCCGGGCCCGACAGGCCGAGAACGATCCCTTCGGACCCGACCCGCAGCCGCTCGCCTCCGACCTCGCCGCCGCGAAGGAGCGCTTCTGGACGGACGAGGCGAGCGTCCTTGTCCAGTTCGAATCGACGATCCGGGCGCTGCCGATCGAGGCCTGGACAGCGGCCGAAGTCACGCCCGGCTGGACGGTAGCCGATCACGTCGGCCACATCGCTGCATGGTTCGGGATCGCGGCCGAGGCGCTCGAGGAACATCGCCGCGCGGGCACCTGGCGCGCGGTGCCGGCCGAGGGGATCGACGTGTGGAACGACGCACAGGTCCGGGCTACTCGCGGCACGCCGGTGACGGAGCTTCTACGCCGCTACGAGGCCGGCCATGGCCGCCTCCGCGCCTCAGTCGCTGCGATGTCGGATGCCGAATGGCTCGATCCGGACGGGTTCAGCTGGGCATACGAGGATCTCCACGGCCACGTGCGGACCCATCTCGCGAGCATTGCCCGGTACGCCGCGACGATCGCCTGGCCGCCGTCGTGAGAGACCGGCTTGAGGCTCCGCGTGCGGCTTCAGATTCGCCGGTGCGCCGCGGTTCAGGACGGGGATGGACGGGCGGGCTGACGATCGAGCAGATCGTCGCGATGGAGTCGCCGCGTGAATTCCGGCTCCAGCCGCGAGACCGCTTCGTCGCCTACACGTCAGACGCGGCCGGCGCCCGGCAACTGTTCGTGCTGCCGCTTCGAGGCGGGTACCCCGTCCAGCTGACCGCCTCCGAGAAGAACGTCGCCGACCCGCAGTGGTCGCCCGACGGACGCCGGCTCGCCTACGTCCGCGACAACGAGATCCGGGTCATCGAGGCAGATGGCTCGAGGGACGTCGCGGTCACCGGCCATCCGGCCGGCGTCTCGGCCCCGCGCTGGTCGCCCGACGGTCTGCGGCTGGCCTTCATCTCGCGCCGCCGCGGCTGGTCGCAGGTCTGGGTCGTCGATGCGCCCGTCCCGCGCCGGGGCCGGCCGGCCCGCGATCCGCGACCGCCGGAGCCGCGCCAGGTGTCGGCGATCGGCGTCGACGTCGAGGACCTGAACTGGTCCGCCGATGGACGCACGATCGCCGTCAGCGCGCAGCGAGGGCCGGATTACTCAACCGGCGAGATCCACCTCGTCGACGTCGAAACGGGCGAGGAGCGGCGGGTCGCCGGTGGCGGCGACGAATGGGCAAGCGGGCCGCGCGCGATGCCCGATGGCGGCTGGCTCTACGCATCGGACGAGAGCGGCTGGTTCCAGACGGTCCGCCTGTCCGCTGACGGACGGGAACGCCGCGTGCTCACGACCGGCGACCGTGAGCACGGTGAGCCCTCGGGCGGACGGGGCTACGCGGCGCTGCCGTCGACGGATGGCGGCCAGTTCGTTCACATCGACGTTCACGACGGCCTGATCGATCTCGTCGTCGCCCCGTCGGGTGGCGCGGCACCGGCGAAGCGGGGGCGCGGCCGCCCACCGAAGAACCCGCCAAAGGTCGTGGCCGCGGCGGAGGGTCGGGTCGTCAATCCGTGGCCGGGCGTCTGGCGCGCCGTTGGCTGGCTGAGCGATGGCGCTTGGATCGCGGCCATCGGCGAGAGCGAAACAGCTCCGCAGGACCTGTGGCTCCTGCCGGTGCCGGGTGTCGCCCCGGCCGAAGCGCGACCCCGCCAGGTGACGAACTCGATGCCGGCGGTGGTCGCCGCGTCGCTCGCCGCCGATCGCGCCCCCGCCGAGCGAGTCAAGCTCAAAGCCCGCGACGGGCTGGTGTTCGAGGGCACCCTTTGGCGGCCGGCCGAGGCGACTGGCCGCCGGGGGTCGCGGAAGGTGCCCGTCGTCCTCCACCCGCATGGCGGTCCGACCTTGCAGGCGTACCGCGGCTTCGCACCGTTCAAGCTGCTGCTCGTCCGGGAGGGGTTCGCCGTCCTCGATGTCGATTTCCGCGGCTCCACCGGCTATGGCCGCGCGTTCCGGCTGGCGAACCATGACGAATGGGGTCACGCCGACGCCCACGACATGATCGACGCCGCTCACTGGGCGGGGGAGCAGCCGTGGTCCGACGGGCGGCTGGCGATCTACGGCGGTTCGTACGGCGGCTATCTCGTCCTGTCGGCGCTCGTCGAAGAGCCTGGCTTGTGGCGGGCAGGCATCGACCTGTACGGCGATTCCGAGATCGCAGAAAGCTTCCGACACGTCGACCGCCCGGGACGCCTGGACCTCCGCAGCCAGATGGGGTCGCCGGACGACCTGGCACGCGCCGAGGTGTACCGACGCGGCTCACCGGTCTATCGCGCGGAGCGCATCGAGGCCCCGTTGCTGATCCTCCATGGCCGAAAGGACAAACAAGTCGTCCCGCTCATGACGGAACGGATGGTCGAAGCCCTCGAGATCGAAGGCAAGCATCACGAAGTCCACTGGTACGACGATGAAGGGCACGGCTGGGAGAAGCGCGAGAACCGGCGTGACGCGTTCGGCCGGATCCTCGCGTTCCTGAAGAAGCATGTCCTCGACGAGCCCGAGCCGGACACGAGCCCCTAGTAGCTATGTGGCAGCTCGGCGTCCCGCCGCTGGAGATCGTGGTCCGGACCACGATCATTTACCTGCTGTTTCTCCTGTTCCTCCGCCTCTCGGGCAAGCGCCAGCTCGGACAGTTCACACTGTTCGACATCGCCCTCGTGTTGCTTGCCGCCAATGCACTCCAGCCGGCGATGACCGGCGCGGACCAGTCGCTGACGGGCGGGGTGCTCATCGTCATCACGATCTTCTCGCTCAATCGCCTGGTCGCCGAAGCCCGCCTGCGGATCCCGCTTGTGCGCCGCCTGCTCGAGTTCCAGCCGACGGCAATCGGGCGCGACGGTCGCTGGCTCAAGGATGAACTCGAGAAGCAGGGCCTCGACCTGGACGACGTCGAGGCCGCCTTGCGAGAGCACGGCCTGGAGCGTGCCGATCAGCTGAAGCTGGCGACGCTCGAGGAAGACGGCTCGATCAGCATCGTGCCGGCCGACGGTGAGGACAATCCCTCGGCGCGACGCAGGCGGCGTCGCTACAAGCGCAGCGCCTTCTGAGGGGTCTCCCGCGGAATCGAAGAGCCGTCCGATGGGCCTCGGACGGCTCGACGATCAATTGGCGGACGATGCCGCCGGATCATTGCGGAACGCCTACCAGCGCTTGCCCGCTTCGAGGACCAGCGCGAAGCTGGCGAGCATCGAAAGAACGAGCGCCGCCCGGAAGGCTTGCGACTTCAGAATCTTCATGTTGTCCCTCTCGAACCGACCCCGGTATGAGAGTGGTACCTCTCAGGTGGCGGACAGTACCCGCTGAGGGCACCGGACCGGAATGGCCCATCAGTACTGGTACCCCGGGGCGAGGTCGTACGGAGTTGACATTCCGCAACGGGCCGCGACCGGCGGGCCGGCGACGGAACGGCAGGCCTCAGCCCGTCGCGTCGCCAGCGATGCCCGCGTCCGTCGCGAGGACCTCCTCGAGCTGACGGACGTGCTCCTCGAGGTGACTGACGACGAACCGCTCGATGAGGCCCTCGACCGTCATCTCGCCAAGGCGCGAGTGGAGTCCTCGGCGAGCCATCTCGGACGGCTCGAGCCCAGTCAGACGGACCTCGACGGCGGCAAGACCTGCGTCGATCCGACCGAACAGCTCGCTCGCCGGCAGGGTCCTGTCGCGCCCTATCCGATCGATCCGCTCGGGGTCCGTGGCCACGCGGCCGAACGGCACCGGTTCCGGTGACCCAGCCAGGACAACCTCGACCTGGCTGAGCCAGTAGGGCCCCATCTCGCCGACGTGGGCGAGAACCTCCTTGGGCCCCCAATCGGACTCGGGCTCCACGCCGTAGGCCTTACTCAGCGGCCACGGCTCGCGACGCTCGACCGCGTCGCGCAGGCCGGCCAGCGCCGCGCGGCTGGCCTCCAGTCGGTCGCCGAGCTCGTCCATGGGGTCAGTGTCGCATGCGAGGCGTAGCATGGGTGGCCATACGTCCGCGCCTCTTCGCCAGACGCGGGAATCGCCTCGAACGGAGGTCGAACGCAATGACCGAAACGGTCGCCAGGGGCGCCGCCAACCAGGCTGGTGCCCGGCTCAACAAGGATGCCTACGCCCAGGCGCAGGACTTCCTGCCGCTCAAAGGTATCGATCACGTCGAGTTCTGGGTCGGCAACGCCCGCCAGGCGTCGGCCTACTACCGCGCGCTGTGGGGATTCACGCCGGTCGCGTTCTCCGGCCTCGAGACGGGCGTCCGGGACCGCGCGAGCTACGTCATGCGGCGGAACGACGTCACGTTCGTCTTCACCGCGCCGCTGACGCCGGACGGCGAGATCGCCGAGCACGTCCGGCGCCATGGCGACGGCGTCAGGGACATCGCGTTCTCGGTCGATGACGCCGCGTCGGCGTTCCGCGAAACGGCATCGCGAGGCGCGGTCGCCGCACTTGAGCCGACGGAGCTCGACGGCGGCGAGGACGGCGTGCTCCGCCGGTCGGCCGTCCGGACCTACGGCGATGTGCTCCACTCGTTCGTCGACCGGAGCGACTACCACGGCGTGTTCG
>JANMPL010000493.1:0-7036 GCA_031369845.1 Chloroflexota bacterium | reverse complement strand
GCGCTCTTCGACATCTTCGGGAAGCTGCCGTCGTTCGGGCTGCAGGGATCCTCGTCGTGGGTCGACACGTTCCTGCCGCTGATCGTTCCGGCGTTCTTCGGCAACCCCTTCTACATCTTCCTGATGCGGCAGTTCATGATGGGTATTCCCCGGGAGCTGTCGGATGCGGCGAAGGTTGATGGCGCCAGTGAGCTGCAGACGTTCTGGCGAGTCATCCTGCCGCTGACCCAGCCGGCGGTGATGGTTGTGGCGATCCTGGCGGCCGTGGCCGCATGGAACGAATTCCTGCTACCTCTCCTGTACCTGCAGGAGGAGTCGAAGTACCCGCTCGCGGTGGGTCTGGCGTTCTTCACGAGTCAGCACGACGTCGCCTACAACCTGCTGATGGCTGCCTCGACGCTGATCGTGCTGCCCGTAATCGTGCTGTTCCTCCTCGCCCAGCGCTTCTTCGTCGAGGGGATCACCGTCGGTGGGGTCAAGGGTTGAAGGCCGCACTGCGGAGCAAGGCTCGGCGCGACCCTCCGTTCGTCGCCATGGTCGGCGGCCGGCCGATCCCGGTTGGGCGTCTCGATGCGCGGCTTGCGGAGGTCCGTCGTGGGCCGCGCGGGCGGCACCTCCCGCCTGACGGCGGGTCGGCGTCGGTCAACGTCCGGCGCTGGATCGTGCAGGAGCTCGTGACCGAGGAGATCCTCGCTCAGGAGACCGGGACCGCGGGCACCGCCGGCGACGGGTCGCCGGTGCCTTCGCGGGCGGCGATAGCCAGGCTCGTGGATCGGGTCACCGGCTCGGTGACCGTCCCAGAACGCGAGATCCGGGGGTATTACGACCGGAATCCGGATCTCTACCGCCGACCCGAGGTCCGTCGCGTCCGCCACATCCTGGTGGCCAATGCCGGCGCCGCCCATGACGTCGTCCGCAGCCTCGAGGGAGGGGAGGCGATGGAGGACCTCGCGCGAGCCGTCTCGACCGACGCCGGAACCCGGACGGACGGCGGATTCCTCGGCGACATCCGTAGAGGCGAGCTCGCCGGTCCGCTGGAGGATGCCCTGTTCGCGGCGAAGGTCGGGGCGATCGTCGGGCCGTACGAGACCGAACACGGCTGGCACGTCGCCAGGGTCGAGGCGGTGATCCGGGAGACGACCGCTCCATACCCGGAGGTGCGGGGCGCGATCGATGCGGACCTCCGTGCAGTGGCCCGCACTCGCGCGTTCGACGAATGGCTCGAGGAGCGACGGAGGGCCCTCGCGATCATCGAGCCCGACTTCGCCCATCCCGCGGATCCCATCCACGGCGTTCCCAGCCACAGGCATTGATCGAGGCAACGATGGAATTCCTGGGTGCAGAAGCCACGAATCTGTTCATCGGCAGCGAAGACGCGCCACGCCAGGTCGTCCGCCTCCGGCTCGTCGGCAACGAGCCGCTCGACGGCCGCGGTCCAGCCCGCGTCCGGATCGAAGGCGACTCACTCCGAACCGACGAGCCCCTCGCCATCGGCCCGCTCGGCAAGGGCCAGGAAGTGCGCCTCGAGGTCGGGATCGTCGTCGACGACGCAGCCACCGCCGGACAGCTTGTACCGGCGGAGGTCGTGATCGAGGAGGGTTCCAGCAGTGTCCGGCATCCGGTCGAGATCCTCGTCGCGGAACCGGGCTGGCGGATGTTCATGGTCTCCCACTTTCACTACGACCCGGTCTGGTGGAACACGCAGGCTGCCTACACCGAATCCTGGGGCACAGCGATCCAGTACCGCCAGCCATACCAGGAGCCGGGCCTCGCCCTCGTCAAGGCGCATCTCGAGATGGCACGGCGGGACGCGGACTACAAGTTCGTGCTTGCGGAGCTCGACTACCTCAAGCCCTACTGGGACGTCTATCCGGAGGACCGTACCTACATCCACGAGCTGCTGGCGAAGGGGCGGCTCGAGTTCATGGGCGGCACGTACAACGAGCCGAATACGAACCTGACGAGTGCCGAGTCGACGATCCGGAACGCGATCTACGGCGTCGCCTACCAGCGGGACGTGCTCGGCGGCAACCCCGCGACCGCGTGGCAGCTCGATGCCTTCGGGCACGATCCGCAGTTCCCAGGGGTCATGGCCGATGCCGGCATCTCGTCGAGCTCGTGGGCGCGCGGGCCGTTTCACGAATGGGGACCGCACTGGGTCCGAGGCCCGTCCCGGATGAACATCGCCGAGATGGCGGCCGGCGACGTCCCGCGGATGCAGTTTCCGACGGAATTCGACTGGATTGCCCCGAGCGGCCGGGCCCTCCTGACCTGCTTCATGGCGAACCACTACTCGGCGGGCTGGTGGATGGACGCGTCCGCGACGCTCGAAGAGGCGGAGGCGGAAGTGCACCGCCTCTTCACCGAACTGGCCACCCTGGCCGCGACCAAGAACGTCCTGCTGCCGGTAGGGACCGACTACACGCCGCCGAACAAGTGGCTCACCGCGATCCATCGCGACTGGAACCGGCGCTATGTCTGGCCGAAGTTCGAGGCTGCCCTTCCGAGCGAGTTCTTCGCCGCGGTCCGGAAGGAGCGGGCGTCGACCGGGCGCGGTTTTTCGCCGCAGACGCGGGACATGAACCCGATCTACACCGGCAAGGATGTGTCCTTCATCGACACGAAACAGGCCCAGCGCGCGGCCGAGAACACGCTTCTGGGAGCCGAGAAGTTCGCGACGATGGCCGCGCTGCTCGGTGCCCGGTTCCCGACGGAGGCGATCGACAAGGCGTGGCGGCAGCTGCTGTTCGGCGCCCATCACGACGGCATCACCGGCTCCGAGTCGGACCAGGTCTACCTCGACCTCATCGGCGGCTGGCGGGAGGCGCAGGAGCTCGCCGATGCCGCCCTCGGCGGAGCGCTCGACTATCTCGGCTCACGGATCGACACGACCGGCGATGGCCGCGCTGTCACGGTGTTCAACGCGCTGTCGTGGCCGCGCACGGACATCGTTCGCGTCGGAATCGACCTGCCGCCCGACGGGCGAGCGGAAGGACCCGCCGGCCTCGAGATCCGTGATGCGTCGGGAGCGGCTGTGCCGTTCGTCGTCGAGGCCGCGGACGGTCGCGACAGGGTGACGATCGCCTTCCTCGCCCGCGACGTGCCCGCGATGGGCTATCGGACGTACCGCGCGGTGCCGACGACGGCTCTCGACGAGGCCGGTTGGCGCGCGGTCGAGGCGACGACCATCGAGAACGATGCGTATCGCCTCGTGGTCGATCCGGATCGCGGCGGAGCGATCAGCAGCCTCGTCGAGAAGCGGACGGGCAAGGAGCTCATCCAGCCCGACGGCGTCGGCAACGAGCTGCTGGCCTACCGCGAGTACCCGACCCACCCGCTCTTCGGAGAGGGGCCATGGCACCTGACGCCCGACGGGCGGGTGACCTCGTCCATCAGCTTTCCCTGCGAGATCCGGGTCGAAGAGTCGGCGATCGGCCGCCGCATCGTGGTCGAGGGGCAATTCGAAGAGTGCCGTCGGCGCCAGGAGATCGTGCTCTGGGACGGCGTCGAGCGCGTGGAGTTGACGACCCGGCTCGATGAGTACGACGGCCAGGACCGGCTGTTCCGGGTCCGGTTTGCGGCCGCGGTCGACGGCGGGGCGCCCGTGTCGGAGGTCGGCAACGCCGTCGTCGGTCGTGGCTTCGGCTTTCCGAACGTCGACGTCGCCGAGGTCCCGTTCACGCTCGACAACCCTGCCTACAACTGGTTCGCGCTGGGTTCGACGGCGCGGATCGCGCTCGTCGACCCGGACGCACCAGGCGGCGATGCCCGCGGCGGGCACGCGATCGGCGTCGCGGAGGTCATCGCGCCCGACGACGAGCGGCAGGATGACGCCGTTCGAGGCCTCGTCGTCGCCCTCGTCCGGCAGGGCGTGACATCCACGCTCTCGACCGACGACGGCTCCCGGTATGGCGTCCTGCACATCGACTCGAACCTGCCTGACGTTCGGTTGGCCATCGGCGGCCCGTCGGAGAACACCTTCGTCAAGAGCGTCCTCGAGGCCGCCGATCCGGCCTACGCGACCGAGCTCGAGAGGCAGTTCGGCGCGCGCGGCTGGGCGCGGCTGTGGATCCCGGCGAGCGGGCCCGAGCGGAGGTCGCTGGACGGCCTCGCGGACCGCCGTGGACTCCAGGACCTGCCCGTGCTCATCGTCGCTGGGGCCGATCCGGATGGGACGATCGCGGCGATCGGCTCGCTCGCCGACGATCTCGACGACGCGACTATCGCCATCGACCAGCCGAGCGAGCTCGACGGCAGGACCGGGCGGACGGAGGACTACACGGTCGCCGTCCTCAACAGGGGCCTGCCGGGCTTCAACGTCGAGGCCGGCGGACAGCTGTACCTGTCCCTCATGCGGTCCTGCAGTGGCTGGCCTTCCGGCGTCTGGATCGACCCGCCGCGCCGCGCGACGCCCGATGGATCGAACTTCCAGTTCCAGCACTGGACCCACTCGTTCGAATACGCCATCACCGGGACGAGCGGGGACTGGCGCAGGGGTCAGGTCGTGCAGGCAGGCCACGAGTTCAACAACCGACTCATTGCCCGCGTGTTCGAAAGTGCCCAGGGTGAGCTGCCGGCGACGGCGAGCCTCGTCGAGGTCGAGCCGGCGTCGGTCGTCCTGACCGCTGTCAAGCCGGCTGGCAACCCCCTAGCGCGCGTGGCCGCGTCGGAGGTCGATCCCGCGGACGGTCTCGTCTTCCGGCTGTACGAGTCCTCGGGGGCCGCGACCCGGGCGACGATCCGCTGCCAGTGGCCGCTCGGCGACGCGCACATCACGAACCTCACCGAGGAGGAATCCCGACCCGCGGACGCGGCCGAGGCCGAGGGATCGATCGCGGTCCAGCTGGAGCCCTTCGAGATCGTGACCGTCCGGGCCGGCCTGCCAAGCGAACATCCCAAGCCGGGCGCGCGGCCCGACCTCGCCCCCAAGGCCGAGGCCGCGCAGCCCGTCTTCTCCGGCTATTGGCTCCATAACAAAGGGGCCGCGCCGCTTGGCTACCAACCGGTCACCGTCCAGATCCGGCCGTGGCTCGTGAGTGGCGGCGGACCGTTCAACCTGCCGATCGCCGTCGCCTCTGAACGCACGGACGGGCCCTCCGCCGGCACCGTCACACTGGTGCTCCCGCCGGGCTGGGAGGCGTCGCCGCCGGAGCGCCTGTATCGCCTGGCGCCCGGCGCCCATCTCGAGTTCGACGCGTCCATCGTTCCAGCAGCCCGTGCGGCGGCCGGTCGCTACTTCGTGGCTGCTCGGATCACCGACGAGGCCGGACAGCAGCACGAAGACGTCGTGACGATCGATCTCCGTCCTGGCGCCAAAGGCCGCGGCGACGGCGACGGCCAGAACGGCCATCCGGCAGCCGGCTCACCGTCGCTGGCATTCGCGATCGAACGGGCGCTGCGGACATCGGGCATCGAGTCTGAGGCCGAGGGCAATGGCCCCAAGGACGGCACGGCGGACGGCCAGGGCGAGGACCCGGGCGGGGAGCTCGTGGCCGAAGTCCTCACACGCGAGGTCCGCCTCCGTGCGGGAGAGGCCGGCGAGGTGCGCGTCGCGCTCCGGAACCAGGCCCTGAGCGAGATCCGTGGCGAGGCCCAGATCCTGAGCCCGCACGAGACGTGGCCGGCAATCTCGCCCTGGACCCAGGGTTTCGCCGTCGGGCCGGGCGAGGAGCGGATCGTCACGTTCGCCGTCGAGCCACCCTACGATTCCGGCGGCGGCACGTACTGGGCGCTCGTCAAGATCATGTACTTCGGCCGACTCCTCTACACCGAATCGATCCCGGTCGAGCTCCTGGCCTCGGACGCCGCGCGCAGTGGGCGGTCGGAGCGGACCTCGGCCGCGGCGTCGGGCAAGCGCTGAACGGGAGACAGAGATGGCGAACGAGATCAAGGTCGGCGTGCTCCCGTGGGGCCAGTACACGGAGTGGCCGCCGCTCCTGGAGGTCGGCCGCCGGGCCGACCAGCTCGGCTACGACTCGCTCTGGACATGGGATCACCTGTACCCCATCCAGGGCGACTGGCGGGGCCCGATCTTCGAGGGCTATCTGATCCTCGCCGGCTGGGCCGGGGTTACGTCACGCACGACGCTCGGCCTGATGGTCGGGGCGAACACGTTCCGCAACCCCGCCCTCGCGACGAAGATGGTGACGACGCTCGATCACATGAGCGGCGGTCGGGCGATCCTCGGGATCGGCGGGGCCTGGTTCGAGACCGAGCACGAGGCGTACGGCATCGACTTCGGGTCGGGCTTCGGCGAGCGGCTCGACTGGCTCGACGAGGCGGTCGACCTCATGCAGCAGATGCTCCACAAGGAAGAGGCCACCGCGAGGGGTCCGCGCTACCACGCGAAGCGTGTTCGAAACAACCCGCCGCCGCTCCAGGCGCACCTGCCGATCCTCATCGGTGGCAGCGGCGAGAAGAAGACGCTGCACACCGTCGCGAAGTACGCCGACGCCTGGAACGCCGGCGGCGAGGTCGAGGAGGTCCGCCACAAGGACGAGGTCCTGCGCCGGTGGTGCAAGGAGGTCGGCCGCGACGAGGCGGAGATCGAGCGGACACTCGGCCTGGGGCTGGTCGTCATCCGCGACGACCCTGCCGAGGCGCGTCGCGTCGAGGCCGTCTTCCGGGAGCATCACCCCGGATTCGACGAGGAGGGACGAGTCGGATCGGCGGCCGAGATCGCCGAATCGCTCGTGCCCTACGTCCAGCTCGGATTCCGGCACATCTTCTACGACGCACCAGCGCCGTTCGACGAGGAGACGCTGGAGCGGTTCGTCGGCGAGGTGAAGCCGGTCCTGGAACAGGCCGCGGGCGTGGCCGCGCGGTAGGCCGCCACTCGTGATCAGGCTTACCCTCGGCCACATCGAAGGCTTCGACGAGACCGTCGCCACCTTCGCCCAGCAGCTCGGTTTGACCAGCGTCCAGTTCCACACGCCGAGCGACCTGTCTGGAGAGAACGGCTACTGGGCTGTGGACGAGCTTCTCGCCCTCCGTGCCCGATGCGAGAAGGCCGGGCTCGTCGTCGAGGGCATCGAGA
>JANMPL010000422.1:0-4577 GCA_031369845.1 Chloroflexota bacterium | reverse complement strand
GCCAAGTCGTCAATCGCAATCGAGCTCGTGTTCGAGGCAAAGATGGCGTCAGCGGGTGCGAGGACGTCCACCTCGCTCCAGAATCCGCGCTTGACCTCGAGGTCCTCGTAGATTGCCTCGACGACGAGCCCGGCGCCGGCGACGCGCCGCGCGTCGTCGGTGACCTCGATCCGGTCGAGGATCGCGTCCCGCTCCTCCGTTGCGAGACGCCGCGTCGCGACGACCTGCTCCAGGTTGCCGGCAATCCGCTCGCGGCCCGCGACCGCTCGCGCCAGATCCGGCTCGTAGAGGAAGACGTGCTTGCCGATCGCAGCGTGGACCTGGGCGATGCCGTGGCCCATGAGCCCGGCGCCAGCGACGAAGACACGATCGATCGGCATCGCAGCTGAGCCTAACCGGTCGCCGCGGGCAGCGGGCGCTCCAGGCTTTCGCGCCGGGTGAGGAGGAGGGCCGCGGCCACGACCGCGAGAGCTGCCGAGACGAGGAATGTCGCGCCGTAGCTGGTCGCGTCCGCCACGAATCCAAGCACGACTGGCGCGATCCCGAAGACCACGTCGAGGAAGACCGTCGCGGTACCGACCACCGTTCCTCGCTCCGTCGGTGGGACGCGGGAGACCGCGAGGGCGAGGAGCGCCGGCATGATGAACGCGACGCCGGTCGCAAAGACGACTGTGCCCACCAGCAGGCCGGCTGGCGTGGCGACCAGGCCGATGATCGCCAGGCCGATCGCCGAGATCGCAAGCGCGATCCCAGAAAGGCGCGCCGCCCCGAATCGGTCGGGCCAGGTCGCTCCGACGATCCGCAGCACGACGACGATGAGGGCGTACGCGGTCAGCGGAAGTCCCGCGCCGTCCATCCCGACGCTCGGGGTATAGAGCGGCAGGTATGTGAGGAACCCCGCCATGCCCCACAGCCCGAACAGGATCACCACGCCCGGAAAGATCCCGGCGGGGTGAATGAGCGGGCCGCGAGGCTCGCGCGCCAAGCCTGCGCGACCGGCCATGACCCCCGGAGCCGACTCCGGCACGAACAACGAGAGCACAACGGCAACGGCGGCAACGCCGGTGGCCGCCAGCCAGACCGTGTTGTACGAGCCCCCGGCGAACAGCGCCTCGGCAATCGGCGGCCCGATCGCCACTCCGAGGTAGAGCGACAGGGAGAGGAAGCTGATCGCCTCGCCGCGCCGCTCCTCCGGTGCGATATCGCTTGCCGCAGCCAAGGCGGCGACGAAGAAAAAGCCCTCGCCCGCCCCGAGGAGACAGCGGGCCGCGGTGAACACGAGCAGGTCCGTCGCAAGCAGATGGAGCGCCAGCGCTGCGACGGTGATCAGCGATCCGCCGATCAGCAGCGGTCGTCGCCCGAACCTGTCGCTCGACCAGCCGACGATCGGCCGAAGAAGCAGTGACGTCACGCTGAACGACCCGATGGCGATGCCGAAGCCCAGGGCATCGGCGCCGAGGGCGAGCTTCGCGAAGCGGGGCGCGATCGGGAGCACCAGTCCCCCGGCGATGAAGAAGGCGAGGGTCGCCGCAGCGAGCGCGAGGAACGCGGGCGTGACGAGTCGCGGCTTCATGGCCGCGTCGCGACCGCCGGTCACGTGTCGCGGAGGAGCGGATCCAGGAGCCGGTCTGCGGCCGCGTACGGATCGAGTCGGTGATCCGCGACCGCGTCCAGGACCGCTCTCGTCTCGTCGACGCGCGCCGGTACTCGGAGCGCGTCGCCGAGCCGGTCGGCCAGGATCGCCCATACCTGCGCCTCGGCACGGGCCAGGCGGGCCGCGTCCGACTGGCCGTCGCGCCCCGCGGCCCGGTGCCGATCGAGCGCGGCGAGGAGCTCTGGGACGCCATCGCCGGTCGCCGCGGTCGTAATGAGGACTTCCGGTCGTTTCGGGCGCGGCCGCCCGGGATCGATCTCGCCGCGACGCGGCCCGGGCGCCGCTGCGACGAGCATCGCCCGCAGCTGGGACGCTGTCCGCTGGGCACCGGGCTTGTCGCCCTTGTTGACGACGACCAAGTCCGCGACCTCCAGCAGGCCGGCCTTGATCGCCTGGATCTCGTCGCCCATCTCCGGAGCCTCGAGGACCACGGTCGTGTCGGCGGAGGCCGCGACCTCGACCTCGCTCTGCCCGGTCCCGACCGTTTCGATGAGTACGAGGTCAAAGCCCGCCGCATCCAGGACCGCCGCAGCCGCCACGCTCGTCGAGGCGAGGCCGCCGGCGTGGCCTCGGGCCGCCATCGAGCGGATGAACACGTCGGCATCGCTCGCGTACGCCTGCATTCGCACCCGGTCGCCCAGGAGCGCACCGCCCGTGATCGGTGAGGACGGATCGACGGCGATGACGGCCACGGACCGACCGGCCTGCCGAACCTCACCGATGAGCGCCGCGACGAGCGTCGACTTGCCGGATCCCGGCGGCCCGGTGATCCCGACGAGATGCGCCTTCCCGGCTAGGGGGTAGAGCCGGCGCATCGCCGCCTCCGCAACCGCGGTCCGGTTCTCGACTGCGGTCAGCAGCCTGGCTAGAGCCCGGCGATCCCCGGCGAGCGCGGCATCGGCGAGCGTCGCCGCTGCGGAATCCGCTCCGGGCCGCTGCCCCACCCTAGTCGCGGGAGCGGGCGTTGGCCCGGAGGTATTCGGCCACCTCGGCGATCGTCGTACCGGGCCCGAAGACGCGGGCAACCCCGGCCTCGCGGAGCGCCTCGATGTCGGCGTCGGGGATGATGCCGCCGGCCGTGACAAGGACGTCGTCAAGGCCTCGCTCGCGCATCAAGCCGGTGATCCGCGGCACGAGCGTCATGTGCGCGCCCGACAGGATCGACAGGCCGACGACGTCGGCGTCCTCCTGAAGCGCCGCGCTAACGACCATCTCTGGCGTCTGGCGGAGGCCGGTGTAGACGACCTCGAATCCCTCGTCGCGGAGACCGCGGGCAAGGACCTTCGCTCCACGGTCGTGGCCGTCGAGCCCAGGCTTCGCGATGAGCACCTTGATCGGTCGTTCGGCCATGGCCCGATTGTAGGCGCGGTCCGGCCAACGCGAACGGTCTGGATCCGAACACGTCTCAAAATCACACCCTTGGAATCGCGATTCGGGATGGTTCCGACCAACCTAAATCATTCCGCTTGATTGGAACTATCCCGAGTCCCGCCCGGCGGGATGTCCGGTCGATCGCGTGCGAAAATCGGACGATGTGGACGGCGGCGGCGGGCCCGGCCCGAGAGGGGCCCGCCGATGGCCTCAGGCGTTCGCGCGACTGAAGGCCCGCGATGCGATCCACACCGCGAGGATCGCCCCGACCGTCGTGATCGACACGCCGATCGCGATCTCCGGGTTGCCCCAGTCGCCGTTGAACAGCGCGCGGGCGGCGTCGACTGCGTGGGACAGCGGGTTGATCGAGGCGAGGAACCGCAGCCAATCGGGCGCCAGCGCCATCGGCAGGAGGACCCCGGACAGAAGCAGGAGGGGAAGCGCGATCCCCTGGACAACAGGTGCCAGGGCATCCTCGCTCTTGAGTACGAGGCCGGCTGCATAGGACAGCGGCGCGACGAGCAGGCCGATCAGGGCCACGAGGCCCAATGTGACGGCCGCGCCGGCTGCGTCGACCGACAGACCAAATGGAATCGCGATCGCGATCATCACCGCAGCCTGGCCGACGAGAATGACTACGTCGCGGAGCGACCGACCGAGCAGCATCGCGAACCGGCTCATCGGTGTCACGCGCATCCGCTCGACGACCCCTGCCCGGAGCTCGGCGATGAGGCCGAACCCGGAAAAGGCGCTGCCGAAGATAGCCGTCTGGATCAGCAAGCCCGGGATGAACCAGTTGAAGGGGTTCGTGCCCGCGCCGGCGGCCTTGGTGGACGCCTCGAGCAGCGGTCCGAACAGGACCAGGTAGAGGATCGGCTGGATCATCCCCATGCTGAGCCAGACCGGCGAACGGAGCGTCATCCGGATCGAGCGCTGGAAGATCAGCCAGGTGTCGCGGAACACGGTCATCGAAGGATTCCTTTCGTCGGAATAGAGAGGGGCTGAGGGGTGGGCGCCGGGGTCAGGCCGCCGGCTCCTCGCGGAGGGAACGGCCGGTCTGGCGGAGGAAGACGTCGTCGAGGCTGGGCTTGTGGAGGGTGATCGACGTCGGGGCCAAGCCGGCGCTGTCGAGCATCCGCAGCAGTTGCGGAACGGCGAGTTCGCCGCGATCGACGTACAGCCGAACCAGCCCATCCGCGGCGTCATGTGACGCCTCGCGGACGAACGGCACGTTCTCGAGGAGCCCAAGAACCCGCGCCCCAGCTCCGTTGACCCCAATCGTCACGACATCGCCGGCGACTGCCTGCTTGAGCTCGTCAGCCGTGCCCGTCGCCACGATCTTCCCGTGGTCGATGATCGCTAGCCGGTCGGCGAGCGCGTCGGCCTCCTCGAGGTAATGGGTTGTCATGAAGACCGTCGTTCCGCCGGCCCGGAGCTTCCGGATCTCATCCCACATCCGGGCTCGCGCCTGCGGGTCGAGCCCCGTCGTCGGCTCGTCAAGGAACAGGACCTGCGGGCGATGGACGATGCCGAGCCCGACATCGAGCCGCCG
>JANMPL010000413.1:0-4017 GCA_031369845.1 Chloroflexota bacterium | reverse complement strand
AGCAGCGAATGTTCGAGACGAAGGACGCGTACTACGACGCGCTCATCGCATCACAGCGCGATTGGCACAAGAACGAGCACGACATCTGGCCGTGGATCGACTACCTCGTCGGCATCCTCGAGGCCGCATACGTCGATTTCGAGGCTCGGATCGTCGCCCACCGCAGCCTCTCCTCGCTGACGAAGCAGGAGCAGGTTCGACAGTACGTCCTACAACATGCGGCGCGAGTCTTCCGCACCCGAGATGTTCGTGCCGCCCTGCCAGGCGTAAGTGACCAAACGATCAAGCTCGTACTCGGACAGATGCGCCGTGAGGAAGTGATCGATCCAGAAGTCGGAACAAGTGGCCCGCGCGCCGCGTGGCGACGACGGAGCCCTTAGGCCCTTGCCGGAACTACCACGAAGTCGTCTGAGAAGGGCCTCGCCGCCGTCTCCGTCGGCCTACTCGGACCGTTCGGGATCCGCGTGGACGTTCTGGCGAAGCTCCGCGGCCCGGCCTCGCAGCGAGCGGAAGTAGTCACTGTCGGTGATCTCCGCGACCTTGGCCGCCTGCCGCGCCTGGTCGATCTCGATCGTCAACTCGCGGACCTGGCGACGGAGGGCGCTCTCCCTGGCCCGAACCTCCTCGGCCATCCGCACGAACGTCCGCGCCAAGAGGCCAAGAGCGTCACTCCGAGCCGCGACCGTCTGCAGGGCAAGGGGATCGAAGGCGTCCGACTCGAGATCCTGGGCGGCCGATGTCACGAGCCGCACCTGGTCGAGGTATTCGAGCTCGAGGTCGCGCAGACGCTTGGCTGACAGCGCCGCCCCGATCCGGGCTTCGAGGAGGGCCGGTTCGAAGGGCTTCGGGAGGTGGTCGAGCGCCCCCATGTCGATGCAGCGGACGACACTGGCGGCGTCTTCGACACCCGAGATGACGATGACGGGCAGCTCCCGAAGGCGGCCATCCGCTTTGATCTCGGCCAGCGTCTCGAAGCCGTCCTTGCGGGGCATCTCGATATCGAGCAGGACGACGTCGAAGGGTTCCGCGCGGAGCGCTTCCATCGCTTCGACCCCGTCGGACGCAGTGCTGACGGTGTGCCCGCGGACCTCCAGTGCCCGGGCGAGGGCCATCCTGTTCATCGCACTGTCCTCGACGACCAGGATGTGGCCGCCGCGGGAGCTCGTCACGGTGCCACCCAGCGGCGCTGCCGCGCATCGGCCAGAGTCGTCAGCAGCTCCTCGTAGGCGACGTCCAGCTCGGCCAGCAGCTCCGCCACGCCGTCCACCGTGCCCGCGCGCCCACGCTCCTCGATCGCGCGGCCGATGGACTCGACCCCGCGCGCGCCGAGGCTCGCGCTGGAGCCCTTCAGCGTGTGAGCCGGGCGCACGAGGCCGCCGGCGTCACCCGTGCTGGCGGCAACGTGGAGCGCCGCGAACTGCTGGGGCGAGTCCTCGAGGAACGAGTCGACGAGCTCGTCGACGAACTCGGGATCGTCGCCAACCATGGCGAGGAGGGATCCGAGCGCGGCCTCGTCCAGGATCTCAGTCACCGGCCACCTCGATCTCCCGGCGAGGCGCGGCCGAGAGGGCTGCCGCGAGCTCGTCGACCCGGATCGGCTTGCTGACGTAGTCGTCCATCCCGGCGGCGAGACAGGCCTCGCGGTCGCCGGCCATCGCGTTCGCCGTCATTGCGACGATCCGCGGCCCATTGCCCAGCCCGCGCGCTCGGATCCGTCGAGTTGCTTCGAGGCCGTCGAGCTCCGGCATCTGGACGTCCATGAGGACGATGTCATAGGGCGTCCGATCGACCGCGGCGATGGCCTCGAGGCCATTTTCCGCGAGGTCGGCCGTGTAGCCCATCTGGGCGAGAAGGCGGAGGGCGAGCTTCTGGTTCACGGCGTTGTCCTCGGCGAGGAGGACGCGCAGCGGGTGGCTCGCCCCCAGGTCCCCGTGGAGGACCGGTCGGTCGGGTCGGGCAGCTCCGATCTTCGTCGATCCGGCGAGTACCGTCTGGATGGCGTCGAGCAGAGGCGACGGCTTGATCGGCTTCGACAGCGTGGCGGCGACCGCGGGGTCATCGCGGCTCCGCTGCCCATGGGACGAGACGATGATCACAGGCAGCGGCCGCCCGCTGGTCGCTTCGCGGATCGACGCAGCGAGGGTCAGGCCATCGACGTCGGGCATGACCAGATCCACGAGCGCGACATCGAACGCCCTCCCCGTCCGAATCCATTCGAGCGCCTCCTGCGGCGATGCCGTCTCATGGGCCACCAGCCCCCAGCGCCGGAGCAACGCCACGAGGATTCGCCGGTTCGTGGCGCTGTCGTCAACCACGAGCGCGTGCCGCCCGGTCAGCTCGGTCGTCGGGATCGGCGCGGGCTGGGCAACGGCGGCGTCGGGCGCCTCGGTCGCCTTGAACCCAAGGCGGAACTGGCTTCCCTCGCCCGGCACGCCACTGCTCTCCGCGGTGAGCGAGCCGTCCATCAGCTCGGCCAGGCGTCGGCTGATGGCGAGCCCGAGGCCGGTCCCACCGTAGCGACGCGAGATCGAGGCGTCGGCCTGGCTGAACGACTGGAACACCCGGTCCATCCGATCCGACGTAATACCGATCCCCGTATCCCGGACCTCGATCGATATCACCCAGCGGCCGGATCGGCGCTGGCCGCCGACTCGTCGACCCCCGACCGACACGACGATCTCGCCCCGTTCCGTGAACTTCACGGCGTTCGACAGCAGATTGAGGACGATCTGGCGCAGCCGCCCCGCGTCACCGACGAGGACGTGGGGCAGGTCGCCATCGATCGCGTAGGCAAGCTCTACCCGCTTGGCGGCCGCCGCCGGCGCGACGACGTCGAGCGCGCCTTCCACGCAGGGGCCGAGCGCAAACGGACGTGCTTCGAGCTCAATCCGGCCGGCCTCGATCTTCGAGAAGTCGAGGATGTCGTTGATGATGGTCAGAAGAGACTCACCGGACGTCCTGATGGTCTCGGCGTAGTCACGCTGTTCCGTGTCGAGCTGTGTTTCGACGAGCAGCCCGCTCATCCCGATGATCGCGTTCATCGGCGTCCGAATCTCGTGGCTCATGGCGGCCAGGAATGTGCTCTTGGCCGCGTTCGCGGCGTCGGCCTCGTGGCGCGCGGCCTGGAGCTCCGTGATGTCGTGGTAGATGGCGTAGTAGCCTGCGTGCTCCCCGTCGACGACGAGCGGGACGACCAAGATCTCGACGTCGACCTGCTCACCGCCCCTACGCGTGCGCCGGCCGATGAGCTGCGCACGGCCCGTCTCGGCAGCCTGCCGGGTCGTGGCCTGCCCCTCGCCGCGGTCCTCGGGCCGGAAGAGCAGATCGTCGATGTGGCGGCCGATCGCCTCCTCCGGCTCGTAGCCGAACAGCCGCGTGGCGGCCGGGTTCCAGCCCGAAACGATCTCCTCGCGGTCCATCGTCACGATGGCGACCGGGCTGATCGCGACAAGCGACTCGAAATACTGCTTCTGGCGGCGGATCTCTGCCGCGGCGAGCGTCTGCGCGGTGGTGTCGATCATGAAGCCCTGCTGGAACAGGGGGTCGCCGGCGTCGTCCCGCACGATCCAGGCATCGTCTCGCACCCAGACTGTGCGGCCGTCGGCGGCAATCACTCGGTACTCGTCGGAGACGGCTTTGTCGGTCCCGGCGAAGCCGGCGCCGAGCGTCTTCGTGACCCGTTCGCGATCGTCCGGATGGAGGACTGAGGCAAAGAACGCCTCATCCAACCATGCCTCTCGCGGGTAGCCGAACATCTGCTCGACCTGCGGGCTGATGTAAACGGAGGTCGCCGTCTCGTCGGGCTTGTCCTTATAGACGACCAGGGGCAGCTCCTCGACCAGACGCCTGTACTCCTCCTCCGCGTCGCGCCGGGCCCGGAACAGCCGCGCGTTCTGGATCGCCACGCCGACGCTGGCCGCGAGCGTCGAAAGGAGCGCGGCGTCCGCCTCTCCGAACCGCCCTTCCTCGCTCGTGCTCTGGACGCTGATGACCCCGATCGCATCCTCGCCAACCATG
>JANMPL010000485.1:0-7787 GCA_031369845.1 Chloroflexota bacterium | reverse complement strand
GAGATCGCGGCGATGAAGGGACAGGTCGACGCCCTCGAAGCGGAGAAGGCGAGCCTCGAGCAGCAGCTCTCGGACATCCAGAACCCGGCTCCCGGCCCCACTCCCACCGCGCTGCTCACTGCGCGATGGGTACACCGCCTCTACCCCGGCGAAGTCGCGACCCTCGTCTGCGTTGAGATCGAAAATACGTCCGACGCTGACGTCACTATTTCCTACTCCTGGACGCAGTTTTCGGCGATTGATGGCGCTGATTTCGTCTACCCGCCTCGTCTGTACACGCAAGGCTCGATGCGACCCACCTTTCCCTTGCTGGATGGCCAGCTCAGACCGGGTGAGAAGCGGCGCGGCCAGCTCCTGATGGACGTTCCAGCCGAAGCACGGCTCACTGGGCTTGTCTGGGACATCGGCTTCGATAGAACGCCGGTCACCGTTGATGTACCGGCGGAGACGTACCTGGTCGTAAACAACGTCACCCCAGGGTCGCATGCCAACGACTGCTAGCTGCATGCCCGGCCAGGCCGCGCGATGCTCCTGCCTCGTAACTCGGCGACAGATAAGGGGGATGCCAGCGTCACTGCGAGATCACTCCTACCGCGCTCTTTACCCTAAGGAGGGTTTCTCATGAAGCGTTTCGGCTTCATTGCCAGCCTGTTCATGGCGGGTAGCCTCGCCTTCGCCGCACCGGTTCTGGCCGCCGCACCGACCAACGACACCTATGCCGACCGGACCGTGATCGGCTCGCTCCCGTTCGCCGACTCCGTCGATACGACCGAAGCGACGACCGACGCCGACGACACTGTTCCCGGTTGCGTTCCACCGGCGGCGGACGCCAGCGTCTGGTACGAGCTAACCGCCACGTCCGACGCAACCATCGAAATCAACACGAAAGCCTCGACTTATTCCGCTGGCATCACCGTCGCTACCGGGAGCCCAGGCAACTTTTCGCTTGTCACCTGCGGTCCGACCTCGCTCACCTTCGAGGCGTCAGCCGGAATCCCCTACGCGATCCTCGTCTTCGACCACCAAGCCGACGGCGGCGGTAACGGTGGCACACTCGAGATCACCGTCGAGGAAGTCGCGCCGCCTCCACCGGCCCCGGTGGTCGATGTGACCGTGAACCCGGTCGGGTCCTTCAACGCCAAGACAGGTTCAGCCACCATCACAGGTACCGTCACCTGCATCGGCCTCGCTGACGGTGCCAACATCGACGTCCAGCTCCGGCAGACGGTCGGACGCTTCGTGATCACCGGATTCGGATCTGTTCAGTCCCCGTGCGACGGAACGGTTCGGTCCTGGAGCGCCGAGGTCGTCCCGGACAACGGCCTGTTCAAAGGCGGCCGCGCCGCCTCGGTGACCAGCGCCTTCGCGTTCGGTCCCGGAGGCTTCGGCACAGACTCTGAAGAGCGCAGCGTCACGTTGCGTCGCTGACGGATTACGCTGCTGGGTCGCTCACGGAGCGGCTCGACGAGCTTGGGGAGCGGGGTGTATGGCCCCGCTCCCTTCGATTTGCACCAGACCCACTTGTGGTCGGTGCGATGATCCGCTCATGGCCGAATATGGAAATGGCGTCAGCCAATCGACCGGTGGCGGCTCTCAGGGCGGGCAATCTCTCGACGCGGGCGCCGCGATCGGCCAGATGATCACGGACGCGGTCAACACGGTCTCCGCGTTGCCACCGACGACCCTGTTGCTGGGCTTCATGGTCCTTGTCATCGGACTCCTGGTCCTCAAGCGCGCTTTCTGAGCTAACTCGCCAGCGAATCGAGATAGCGGAAGGCACGGGCGATGTCGTGGACCGGGTCGCGCGGTTCGTCCTGCTCGGCGATGTACCACTCCACGCCCGCCGATCGGGCCGCCTCGATAATGTCCGGGAACGGCAGGATCCCCTCCCCCGCCGGGGCGTCATGGGGCTCCGGCCCGGCCTCGCGGTCCTTCATGTGGAGGAGCCGGACGCGACCGGCGGCAGCGTCGATCTCGGCCACGGGATCCCGGTCGCCAACGGACACCCAGTAGACGTCCAGCTCGAGTTCGACCTCCGGCGGGAGCTCGGCGAGCAGGATCTCCCAGATCGTCGTGCCTTCGAGCGGCGCGAACTCGAAGTTGTGGTTGTGGTAGCCAAGCCGAATGTCCCGTTCTGCCAACCGGCGAGCGAACCCGCCGAGCGCGGCGGCGAAGCGACGCACGTCGTCAGCGGTCTGCCGGTCGGCCTCAGGCATCCAGGGGACGATCGCCCGCGGGCACCCGAGCCGGGCCAGCCGATCGGCGACCGCGTTCGCATCCTCGCGCAGGCTCTTGATACCCTCGTGCGCGGCGACGACCCGCAGCTCCGACTCGTCGAGCAGCCGCCTGAGCTCTGCGGGCTCGGTCTTGGGCAGCCCCGCGAGCTCGACGGCCCGATAGCCGGCCGCGGCCACGGCGCGGAGGGTTCCCGCCAGGTCGTCCGCCGCGAGCCGGCGAACCGTGTAGAGCTGGAGCGCGATCTGATCGTGTTGCATCCGCTGACGATAGGTCATCGGACCGCCCGGGATGTCGTAGCCTCAAACCATGTCACCGCTAGGAATTGGAATCGTCGGAACCGGCAACATCGCGGGCGGGTATGCACGCGACGCCCTGACCCACCCGGAGATCCGCCTCATCGCCGCCACCGATCTCGATTCCGCCCGGGCGGCCGCATTCGCGGAGGAACATGGCTGTCGAGCCCACGCCTTGCTCGACGACCTCCTCGCCGACGACGAGGTCGACATTGTCATCAATCTGACCGTTCACCACGCCCACTACGAGGTCACGAAGCAAGCCCTCGAAGCCGGCCGCCACGTCTACAGCGAGAAGCCACTCGCCCTCACGTCAGCCGAGGCCCGCGAGCTCGTCGAACTCGCCGCATCGCGGGGACTTCGACTCGGTTGCTCGCCATCCACGTTTCTTGGAGAGGCCCAGCAGACGGCCGCGGCCCTGATCCGGAGCGGCCGCCTGGGCCCGGTGAGGGCGGTCTACGCCGAGGTCAACTGGGGCCGCATCGAGACGTGGCATCCGGCGCCTGCGCCCTTCTACGACGTCGGCGTGCTGGTCGACGTCGGGGTCTACCCGCTGACCCTCGTCACAACGATGCTGGGTCCGGCTCGTTCCGTCCGTGGGTGGGGCTGGGACCTGATGCCGGATCGCCGGACGATCGACGGAACACCCTTCCGGATCGGCAGCCCGGATCTGATCGTGACGGCCCTAGAGCTCGAGGGTGGTCCCGTCGTCCGGCTCACCGCGAGCTTCTACGTCGGGCGCCCCGCTAAAGCGACCGGCAGCCTGGAGTTCCACGGTGACGACGCATCGCTGGCGCTCGGCAGCTTCCAGGACTTCGACGCGACGGTGGAGCTCGGCGCGTTCGGCAAGAGCTACGAGCCGGTCGCCCTCGTTCGGCCGGGCTATCGCGGGACGGCCTGGGCGCGCGGCGTGGCGGAGATGGCAGCAGCAATTGCCGAGGGACGACCGCACCGGGCAAGCGCCGAACAGGCCGCGCACGTGGTCGACATTCTCGGGGCGGCAGCACAATCGATGGCCGATGGCGGGCGGGCGATCGCGATCGGCTCGACTTTCGAGCCACCTCCGCTGTTGCCGTGGGCCACGTAGGCCACGGATCCGGGATCGCGCGGCTACCAGGCCTCGCACGTCCAGCCCATGATCGTGTTGCGGGCAGATCGGTCGGATGTCGGCGAATAGACTCAGCCGTCCCCAGAACCGTCGGTGTCGCCTTCGCCGTCCTCCTCACCCATCGGCGCTTCCAGCACCGTCTTGCTCAGATGGCTCGCCTCGACGATTGTCGGCCGGCCGTCGCGATCCTTCCAGCGGGTCAGGATCTGGACCTCCTCCGTCTCGCCGACGAGCCGGAGGATCACGTTGTATCCCGCCCCGCCGTGCTCGACCGATTCGACGGTCGCCTCGCTCGCGGGCAGCGGCAGAAGCGCAATCACCTCGCCGAGGTTCCGCCTGAGCTCGTTGCTGACGTCCTGGGTCGCTCGGTCGATATCCCCGGCGACGAGCGCGTCGCAGACGGCCTGGGCGTGTTCGCGTACGGCCTGTTCGTCCATCGATTGACCTCTCTTGCAGGGATCAGGGCGTGATCGTGTTGCTCCACACGTCGTTCTCGCCGTCCCTCGAGTCTACCCAAACGGGGTGCGCGGACGTGCCGGTCGCGACAATGCCCGCGTAATCGCCAAGGAACTTGCCGCGCTGGGTGCTGATGGCATTGTCGATATCGAACGGATCCGAGATCGTCGAACTGGGGCCGAACGTCGCCCCGAAGTCGGAGGACATGGCGTAGCGCATCGTGTAGATCGTTGGATCGGCGGCCGGATCCCATCGTTCCCACCATGATCGAGCAGCCCGAGCCGGGAGGCGTCAGCTGGACGAGGCGGATCGACTCGTTCGGTTGATGGTCGAGGTCGACGACGAAGCCGCACTGCTCGCTGTAAGTGTTTGGCCCGTTCGATGTCCGACACCGGCACCGGGATCAGCTCGATCTTCCAATCCACCTATTGCTCCCTCTGATATCCGTGGCGTCGGCTACTTCTGCTGGAGGGCCCAATCGTTGCCATCGGGGTCCTTGAAAAAGGCGAACGAGTTGTAGGGGCCGCCAGGCCCTTCAAGCCACTCACCGTTTTCGATGTGCCGGACTGGCGTGATGTCCACGCCGCGTTCCGCGAGCTCAGCCTGGGCCGCGGTGATGTCCGGAACGGAGAGTTGAAGGCTCGGCCGGAAGCCGTTGGCCGACTCGGCGACGATGATCGGGCCGATCGTGACCGAGCAGGCCGAACCGGGCGGTGTCATCTGGACCACGCGGAAATTGGGCGCAGGAGTCGAGTCTGCGTCGACAACGAAACCGCACTGGTCGCTGTAGAAGGCTTTCGCGCGGTCGACATCGCTGACCGGGACGACCACCACTTCGAGCTTGTAGTCCATGCCGTGATTCTCCTCTTCGTGTCGTGTTGGTCAGGTGACCGGGACTAGGCGAGCGATGAGCTCCTCCAGGCGCTGGTAGCCCTTGTCCATGCCATTCGCCATGCCGCTCTCGACGGTCGCGTCGCGGTCCTCCACGGACTGGTACACCGAGTGCACGGCGCTCTCCCGACTTGGCGCCTGTCGAGGTCATGATCAGCAGCGGGTTGCCGGCGCGGCCCGCTGGTCACGGTGACAGCGTGGGCTCGCATGTCCGCGATCAGGTCGTCTTCCCACTTCGCCACGGAATCGGCGTCCATCAGGGTGTCTCCTTCGTGACGGCCC
Organism: Chloroflexota bacterium; assembly: GCA_031369845.1. GTDB lineage: Bacteria > Chloroflexota > Limnocylindria > Limnocylindrales > CSP1-4 > CF-46. Next base: position 2,519 of record JANMPL010000485.1, on the reverse strand, counting down.
CGATCACGCGAGGCGGCAGGAACTTGCGCCTGGAACGGTGTCACGATCCGGGCGAAGCTGCAGGCGGCGGCGCCGCCCGGGGCCTCGACTACCAGACGTCGCCCGGGCGCCAATCGCAGCTGATCGGCGCGGTCAGGTCGAGCGGCGGCGAGGATGGCGTTGGGAGCACCAGGATGTAGCCGTCATCCTCGGGCGTCCTCTGCAGACCGTCGTCCGTCCGAACCGAGGACGGGCCGGCCCAGGTCAACCAACCCAGCCGTTGATAGAACTCCTGGCGGCCCGTGCCGAGTCCGCCGAGCTCGAAGCGGTCCCTGATCCAGGACGTCACGTCCGCCATGACGAGCGAACCGAACCCGGCGCCCTGGCGAGCCGGTTCAGTCGCGACGGCCTCGACGTAGCCGGTGCGCAACGGCCGGCCGTCGACGTGGAGCTCGCGCTCGACGACCGAGGCGTGCACGACGATCTCGGCCGCCACGTCCAGTACGAAGTGGACGCCGCCCATGGAATGATCCCAGTCGGCGTCGGTGAAGCGCTCCTCCTCGTCCGACCCGAATGCGCGCTCCAGCAACTCGCGGATGGCGGCGATCTCCGGCGGCCTGAGCTCCTGGGTGGACAACGTTCGCACGCGGGGTCGATCGGGTTCCCGCAGGCTCAACCGCCGCTGCTCGCGCTGTCGTTGTCCTCGGCGCGCTTCTCGCCACCCTGGGCCGGCGGCTCCCACGCGTACTTTGCATAGCGGAGCTGGCGCTGCGTGAGCTCGTCTAGACGCTCCTGCTCACTGCGGAGCATCTCCAACTCGTGGTCGCGCTCCGCGGCATCGAGATCGGCGGGCCCCGGCTCGGCCGACTCCGCGGCGCCGTCTGGCGGAGTTTCCGGCGCGTCAGGCGCCTCCGACTTCTCGCCACCGCCCAGCAGTCGCCGCAGGAATCCCATCAACGGCCTCCGAAGATGTAGCGGTTCAGGAATTCGTTCCTGAAGTTCCCAGTGGGGTCGTGCCGCTCGAGAAGCGCCCTGAATTTTGGTAGACGCTCGTAGGAGGAGCGGACCGCTTCAGGCGGGATCGTGAAGAGCTTGCCCCAGTGCGGACGCGGCTCGAACGGCGCGATGGCCCCCTCGATGATCGCCAGGACCGGGCGCACCGCCTCCCAATCAGGCTGCCACGTGAAATGGAACGCGACAGAGGCGCGCCCGAAGGCCGTGCTCATCCACAGCTCATCGGCCGCGATCGTCCGCACCTCCGAGATCTGGAGGACCGACGCGAACTGGTCGCGGACGGCATCGATTGCCAGCATTGCCTCCACCGCGTTCTTGCGCGGGACAAAGTACTCGGTTTGGAGCTCCGCGCCGCTGCTCGGCATCTGGTCCATCCGGAAATGGGGCATTCGCTCGTGCCACGGACCGGGGACGCCCAGCTGCTCCGTCAGCGCCGTCGTCGGCATCCGCCTGATCGGATGGATCGGGGCTGTCGCCTTGGTCGCGCCGAAGAAGTCGGATGGCGGTTCAAATGTTTCGCCGTCGGGGACCCGGCGCTTGAGCCAGACCTGGTCGAAGGCCGGCCCACGCCAATCGGTGAACAGGCTCACGCTGTCCGCGCTCGACATGATCTCGTCGAAGTCGTCGGCGGCTCGGGCCAGTGGCAGGGTCTCGTAGAGGTCCTGGCGCATCCGGAACGTTGGCCGGAGGTCGAGGGTGAGCGAGGTGACGACGCCGAGCGCGCCGAGTGCGACGACTGCGCCATTGAAGACGTCGGGTTTGCGATCGCGAGCGAACTCAACGATCTCGCCGTCGGCGGTGACCACCTTCAGCGCCGAGACGACCGTCGCCAGGTTCCCGATGCGGTCGCCCGAACCATGCGTTGCGGTGGCGCAGGCGCCCGCCACAGAGATGTGCGGGAGGGAGGCCAGGTTGTTCAGCGCGAACCCGGCGGCGTCGAGGGGCCCACACAGATCTCCATAGCGGACCCCGCCGTCAATGGTGAGCGTGCCGGCCGCTTCGTCCAGATCGAAGACGCGAGGCATCCGTCGCAAGGAGAGGAGGTGGCCGGTCGTGTCGGCGATGTCGTTGAACGAGTGCCGAGAACCCAGCGCTCGGAGCGATCCGGTATTCCTGACGATGTCCTGGAGCTGCTCGATCGACTCGGGCTCGTGCAGTCGCGCGGCGCCGTAGGCGTGATTGCCCGCCCAGTTCGTCAGGCCCGCCGTCGGATCGCCGTAGATCTCCACCGAGTGGATGGTAGCGCCACGCGAATCGAACTCAGCGCCCGGGCTTGGCGGTCGCGTCCGTCTCGGCCATGCGAGCCCGGACGAGCTTCGCGATGAGGGCGTCCGGCAGCGGCGTGTCCGGCGCGAAGTGAACCGTGCCCTTGGACGTGTCGTAGGGCGCGAGGTCGTCCCGGTGGGCCTCCATCACGGCCATGCTCTGGACGTAGAACGAGCAGTGGCTCTTGGCCGCCCCGAACGACACCAGGGGCCGGCCGCGGTACTTGAAGGCCGGCACGCCGTAGTTGATCGACTCCTCGG
>JANMPL010000338.1:0-1527 GCA_031369845.1 Chloroflexota bacterium | reverse complement strand
CCGCTCGTCACGAAGTACCTCGAGGAGCTCCAGCGCCCGTTCCGGCTCGACCAAGCGGTCGGCCGCCTCGGCCACGGTCAGGTCACCAAGACGCCGCAGAAGGTCATGCAGCCCATCGGCGCCTCGCGCCCTGGCCCGCTCCGACAGGCCCTGAAGATCGGCCTCGAGTGTCTCGAGGGCAGGGGCGTCGATGAGATCGCGAAGCTCGTCCTGTCCCAGCAGCTCACGCAACAGATCACGGTCAAGCGAGAGCGCGGTCGCACGGCGCTCGGCGGCCGGCGTGTCGTCCTCGTACATGTACGTCGCGACGTATTCGAACAGCAGCGACCCGGCAAACGGTGAGGCTGTGGCGGTCTCCACCTCGACGACCGCCAGCTCGCGTGACTGAATGCGGCGCAGCAGGTCACGCAGCGCCGGCAGGTCGAACCAATCGTTGAGGCACTCGCGGTACGTCTCGAGGATGATCGGGAAGCTGCCGTAACGCCGGGCGACCTCCAGCAATGACGCGGCCTTGAGTCGCTGCTGCCACAGCGGCGTTCGGCGTCCTGGTCGCCGCCGGGGGATCAACAATGCCCGTGCCGCGTTCTCGCGGAACCGAGCGCCGAACAGCGCCGTTGAGCCAAGTTCGCCGACGACCAGGTCCTCGATGTCGCCGGGCTCGATCAGGGCGATCTCGGCAGGGGGTGGATCGTCGGCGTCCGGCAGGTGGATCGCGATGCCGTCGTCGCTCCAGATCGCATGTGCGGTGACGCCACCCAGCTCGCGCAGGCGCGATTGCAATGCCATCGCCCACGGCGCGTGGACCCGGGCGCCGAACGGCGTCAGCACACACAGGCGCCAGTCACCGATCTCGTCACGGAAGCGCTCGACGACGACGGTGGTGTCGCTCGGCACCGCGCCGGTCGCGTCGACCTGGTCGTTGAGGTATGCCATCAGGTTCGTCGCGGCACGCTCGTCGAACGCCGACTCGGACCGCAGGCGGGCGAGCGCCTGGTCGGGCCGTGCGGCCACCAGCTCGCGAGCGAGCTTGCCGACTTCGCGGCCCAACTCGACCGGGCGGCCGACACCTTCGCCCTTCCAGAAGGGCACGGCGCCGGGAACACCCGGGGCGGGGGAGACCAGCACGCGGTCGCGCGTGATCTCTTCGATACGCCAGCTGGACGCGCCAAGCAGGAATGTCTGACCGGTGCGGGCTTCGTAGACCATCTCCTCGTCCAGCTCACCGACCCGCGTGTTGCCGTCGACCAGGTAGACGCCGTAGAGGCCGCGGTCGGGGATCGTGCCCGCGTTCTGCACGGCGAGCTGCCGGGCGCCGCCACGGCCACGCACCGTGCCTTCCGTGCGGTCCCACACGACCCTCGGAGCGAGTTCCGCGAACTCGTCGCTGGGGTAGCGGCCCGAGAGCATGTCGAGCACACCCTCCAACTGCTCGCGCGACAGGTCCGAGAACGGATACGCGCCGCGGGCCAGGGCGTGCAACTCGTCGACGGTCCACGGGTCGTTGCAGACCGTCGCCACGATCTGCTG
>JANMPL010000196.1:0-3412 GCA_031369845.1 Chloroflexota bacterium | reverse complement strand
GCCTGGGCGGTGATCTCGGCGATCGTGAAAGGCTTGCCGCGGACCCGGTTGTAGCCCTCGATGTCGATGAGGAACTGGCCTCGGAGGAGGAGCAGCAGCTGGCCGAGGTTGACCTCCGGCAGGAGCACCTTGCGATAGCTCCGGAGGACCTTCTCCGTGTTTGCGGGGAACGGATTGAGGTGACGCATGTGGGCGTGGGCCACACTCCGGCCCTGCGCCTGGAGGCGCTCGACGGCACTGCGGATCGCGCCGTAGGTCGAGCCCCAGCCGAGGATCAGCAAGTCGCCGCGCTCCGGTCCGAAGACCTCGAGGGCCGGGATGTCGTCGGCGATCCGGGCGACCTTCGCCTGCCGGAGGAGCTGCATCCGGTGGTGGTTGTCGGGGTCGTAGCTGATATCCCCGGTGATGTCGGCCTTCTCGAGACCGCCGATCCGGTGCTCGAGGCCGGGGGTGCCCGGGATTGCCCACTTGCGGGCCAAGGTGACCGGGTCGCGGTCGTACGGGTGGAACGTCTCCTTCTCGGTCCAGTTCTGGACCGAGATGTCGGGCAAGTCGGCGACCGATGGGATCTGCCACGGCTCCGCGCCGGTGGCGAGGAAGGCGTCAGAGAGGTAGACGACCGGGGTGACGTACTTGAGGGCGAGACGCCACGCTTCGATCGCCAGGTCGAAACACTCGCCGGGTGTCGCCGGCGCCACGACCGGCAGCGGCGAATCGCTGTTGCGCCCGAACATCACCTGGAGCAGGTCGGCCTGCTCGGTCTTCGTCGGCATCCCGGTTGAGGGGCCCGCGCGCTGAACGTCAATGACGACGAGCGGCAGCTCGACCATGATCGCGAGCCCCAGCGCTTCCGACTTGAGGGCGATTCCGGGGCCCGAGGATGCCGTCATCCCCATCGCGCCGCCGTAGCTCGCACCGATCGCGGCACCGATCGCCGCGATCTCGTCCTCGGCCTGGAAGGTCTTCACCCCGAAGTTCTTGTAGCCCGAGAGCTGGTGGAGGATGTCCGACGCGGGCGTGATCGGGTAGGAGCCGTAGAAGAGCGGCCTGCCGGCCATCTTCGACGCAGCCAGCATGCCCAGGGCCGTCGCCTCGTTGCCGGTGATGTTCCGGTACGTGCCGGGCGGGAGGTGGGCGGGCGCCACTCGGTAGTGGGTGTGGAAGATCTCGGTCGTCTCGCCGAATGCGTAGCCGGCCTTGAGGGCCCGCTTGTTCGCCTCTGCGACGACCGGTCGCTTGCCGAACTTCTCCTCTATCCAGCCGACCGTCCCGTCGGAGTCACGGCCGTAGAGCCAGAACATGATTCCGAGCGCGAAGAAGTTCTTCGTCAGGTCCTTCTGCTTGCTCGTCATCTCGAGCCCTTCGAGCGAACGCTCGTTGAGCGTCGAGATCGGGATCTCGAACAGGGCGTACTGCTTGAGCGATCCATCGGTCAGGGGGTTCGCCGCATAGCCGGCCTTGTTGAGGTTGGCTTGTGTAAAGGCGTCGCTGTTGACGATCAGGGCGCCGCCCGCCGGCAGGTCGCCGACATTCGTCTTGAGCGCGGCCGGGTTCATCGCGACGAGCACGTCCGGCTGATCGCCAGGAGTGTGGATGTCGCTCGAGCTGAAGCTGATCTGGAAGCCCGACACACCCGGCAGGCTCCCGGCCGGGGCGCGGATCTCGGCGGGGAAGTCGGGCAGCGTGCTGATGTCGTTGCCGTACACCGCCGCGGTGCGGGTGAACTGGGTCCCGGTGAGCTGCATCCCGTCGCCGGAATCGCCGGCGAAGCGGATCGTGACGCGGTCGAGTTCCTGGAGGTCGGGGTCGAGCGGCTTCGTTTCGAGCGTCATCCGCCCTCTGCCTTGCGCATGCGCTGGTGTGGGCGCGGCGGGAGGTTCAGGAGCTCCTCCGGGAACGCTTCGGCGAGGTATTTGAGGATGTCCTGAGGCCGGACGACGCCCATCAGCTGGTCCTGATCGTCGAGGAGCGGGACGTTCCGATACCGACCCGTCTGCATGAGCTCGATTGCGTCGCGAACCGTTTCCTCGAGGTGGAGGTGATGTGGCTTCGTCGTCATCATCGTCTCGACGGGCTGGCCGAGGTCGACGTCGCCACCGACGATGCGGCCGAAGATGTCGCGTTCGGTCAGGACGCCCGCGAGCGTGCCGTCCCGATTGGTCACGAAGACCGAATCGCCGGTCCCGGTTCGTCGAATCGCAGCGATACAGTCGGCGAGGCTCGTGCCGGGCTCGACCGTCACGGGTTCACGTCGGCTGAGGACCTTGAGGCGCTCGTCCGCGACGGACGGCACACGCGCAGTCACGGCGCGTTCGGTGAGTTCACTCACGGCGGCAAGTGTAGTCGGTCTCGCGTTCTGGCCAAGGAAGCGTCGGTGCCCGCGAGGAGCATCGTCGTCCGCAACGGCACCCGGCCGCGCTCGACTGCCTGCTAGCCTCCGGCGGTGGATCGCCGCCGGGCCATCGGCATCGCCCTCATTCTTGTCTCCGCCTGCAGCTTCGGCTCGGGCGGACTGTTTGCGCAGCCGGTGTACGCCGAGGGCGTCGGTTGGCATGTGCTCTCCGCGTGGCGATTCGGGTTCGGGGCGCTGCTGGCGTGGTTGTGGGTCCTCGCCTGGCCGGACCGGCGGCGCGGCCTGCGAATGCTGGATCGCCGCACGACCCTTGTCGCGGTCGCGCTCGGCGTCCTGTACACGGCAAATTCCGGAACGTATTACGCAGGCCTCGAGGACGTCCCCGTCTCGCTGGCGTCACTGATCGTCTACATCTATCCGGCGATCGTCGCGGTGATTGCCCTGCGAGTCGGGCGCCGGCTGGAGGGCCGTCGACCGTGGTTTGCGTTGGCGCTCGCGCTGGTCGGCGTGGGGCTCGCGGTCGGTGGCATCCCGGAGGGCACGAGGCCGCCGGTTGCAGCGCTCGCGCTGATCGTCGCTTCACCGATCATCTATTCGATCTGGATCGTGTTGTCGGCACGGCTCGCCGGCGAACGGCGAGAGAATGTCGGGCGCGACGCGGACGATGGCGCGGACGCGGCGGCCGCGACAGCGCTGATGATGAGCGCGACCGCCGCGACGTACTGGTTGGGGGCGGTCGTCTTCGGAGCGCCGGTTACGCCCGACCGGATTCCGGCGGCGGCATGGCCGGGGTTGATCGGGGTCGGCGTCGTCGCGACGTTCATCGCGATCCAGACGTTCTACGCCGGCGTCCGCCGGATCGGTGCCGCCCAGGCGGCCCTCGTCAGTACGATCGAACCGGCTTGGACGATCGCCCTCGCGGCGCTCCTCTTCGGTCAGACGCTGGCCCCGATTCAGCTGGCAGGCGGTGCGCTCATCATCATCGGGGTGATCATCGCCCAGGCGCCGCCTGAGGCCTTCAGCTCGATCCGGCCGGGCATCCGCCTGGCCGACGAATAG
>JANMPL010000167.1:0-5711 GCA_031369845.1 Chloroflexota bacterium | reverse complement strand
CAATGTCGGGATCGCGCCGCGGGAAGTCCGCCTCGTCGTCATCACCCTCGGCCTCCTGTTGGCGCCGACGCCGCTCCACGAAGGCGTGCCGATCGGGGCCGCCTGCGCGGGAGTCTGTGACTTCCCGCAGGGCGGGTCCCTGACCGTCGCCCTCGTCGTGATCATCGCCGCGGCCACCATCACCACCATCCAGCGAATCGTCCACGTCACCCGGCAGACCCCGCCGGAATCAGCCAGTCCATCCACCCCAGGAGGAGACCAGCACCCGTGAGCACGAACGGCAGCACCAACGGCGCCGGCGCGAACGGCGCGAGCGCCACCGGTCACAGGCCCGGCAAGAAGATCCGGGTCGCAATCGTCGGCGTCGGCAACTGCGCGAGCAGCCTCGTCCAGGGCCGCTACTACTACGAGAACGCCAAGAAGGACGACACCGTCCCGGGCCTGATGCACGTCGAGCTCGGCGGCTACCACGTCCGCGACATCGAGTTCGTCGCCGCCTTCGACATCGACAAGAACAAGGTCGGCAAGGACCTGTCCGAGGCGATCTACACGAAGCCGAACAACACGTTCGTCTTCCAGCAGGTCCAGAAGCTCGACGTCCCGGTCGATCGGGGAATGACCCACGACGGTCTCGGCAAGTACCTCAGCCAGATCATCGAGAAGGCGCCCGGCCCGACGGCCGACATTGTCGGCATCCTCAAGGAGCGCAAGGTCGACGTCATGGTCTCGTACCTGCCCGTTGGCAGCGAGCAGGCGACGAAGTGGTACGTCGAGCAGGCCCTCAAGGCCGGCGTCGGGTTCATCAACGCGATCCCCGTCTTCATCGGCCGTGAGCCCTACTGGCAGCGACGATTCGCCGAGGAAGGCCTGCCCGTCATCGGCGACGACATCAAGAGCCAGGTCGGCGCGACGATCAGCCACCGCGTCCTGACCCGCCTGTTCATGGACCGCGGCGTCCGGCTCGATCGGACCTACCAGCTGTACTTCGGCGGCAACACCGACTTCCTGAACATGCTCGAGCGCGAGCGACTCGAGTCGAAGAAGATCTCGAAGACCAACGCCGTGACATCGATGCTCGACTACGAGATGGACCCGGACAACGTCCACGTCGGGCCGAGCGATCACGTGCCGTGGCTCCAGGACCGCAAGTGGTGCTACATCCGGATGGAGGGCACGACGTTCGGCGACGTGCCGCTCAACGCGGAGCTGAAGCTCGAGGTCTGGGACAGCCCGAACAGCGCCGGTGTCATCACCGACGCGATCCGCTGCCTGAAGCTCGGCCTCGATCGGGGGCTGAAGGGCACGCTCGTCGGTCCGTCGAGCTACTTCATGAAGTCGCCGCCGGTGCAGATCCACGACGACATCGCGCACCAGCGTGTCGAGGCGTTCATTCGGGGCGAAGACAACGAGACCCTCGTCGGAACGGAGAACCTGACGAAGCAGCAACTCAAGAAGCTGGCGACTACCGCTCCCGCCAAGGTGAAGGCGGCCGCGTCGTCCTCGGGCTGATGGCTTCGCGGAGCTCAGCCTCAGGCCTCGGAGGGCGAATGCCGGTTTGTTGGGGAGGGTGCCAAGTTGACGCAACGTAGCCTGGAGGCGCCGCACCGGCGCGCGGAACGGAGCGTCGAACGAGGGCCTCGCATCCTCGAGAAGGTCGCGGTCGCCGCCAACGCGGCGGCGACGTGGGTGGTCGCGCATGCACCAGCCCGGCTATCGCGGTGGGTGATCGGAACAGTGTCCCAGGCCGGCTACGTGTTCTGGCCGACGAAGCGGCGCTGGTCGAACGCGAACTTCGGCCACGTCGCGGGCCTCCCGCCAGACCATCCCCGCGTCCGCCGCCTGGCTCTCGGGGCTTACCGCGAATACGCCCGCTATCTCGTCGAGGTGATGCATCTCGAGTCGCAGTCGGTCGAGGAGGCCGCTGCCATGGTCGTCCAGGCAGACCTCGATCACATTGAACAGGCCTGGCGTGGCTCGCGGGGCGGGCTAATCTTCGCCCTCGGGCACGTCGGCAACAACGACGCGGTTGCGGCGGCCGTCGCTGAGCGAGGCTGGCCGATCAACGTCGTGGCCGACGATTCGACCTTTCCCGAGATGTTCGAGCGCTTCCGCCGTCTACGTGAGGCCTGGGGAGCGCACGTCATTCCGTGGCGGAACCTGCGTGAGATCTACACCGTGCTCCGGCAGGGCGAGATGCTCGGCCTCCTGGTCGACTGGGGCTACCGGTCCGACGGGATACCGGTCAAGCTCTTCGGGGCGTGGACGACCCTCCCGGCCGGCCCGGCGACGCTCGCGGCCAAGACCGGCTCGCGGATTCTCCCGGTTGCGATCCGCCGCGCGTCAGACGGCTTCTTCCACATTTCTTACGCTCCGGTGATCGAGGTCGCGACGGCGGCGCCTGCCGATCTTCAGCGAGCGACACAGGCCGTCGCCGACGCGCTCGCCGATATGATCGCCGCGGCACCGCGCCAGTGGTACAGCTTCAAGCCGATGTGGCCGTCGACGGAGGAGGAGGCGGCCGAGCTCGAACGGCGGGCGACGGGGATGCTGGCAAACGATCGTCCCCGCGACGGGCGGGCGAGGGTCGCTGAACTCCATGAGGAGGTGGTCGCCACCGCCGGGGTCGCGCCGGTGCCGGAGGCCTCCGAGGCGTGACCGACACGGACCTCGGTGCCGCGCCGACGAACCGGGAACCGGCCGACGCGCGGCCCGGACCCGGGCTCGATGCCGTCCGACGAGCCGCCCGCGAGGCGATCGAGAAGCGGGGACGGGACCGGGGCACCGCCATCCAGCGCCTCCGAGCGGGATTCCTGGCGCTGCTCTCCCGGATCGCCTGCCGCCTGCCGGAGGGTCCGCAGATCGCGCTGGCCGACCTGGTCGGCCGGGTCGCCTATCGGACCTCGCCGGCTCGCGCCGCACGGGCCCGAACGAACCTGCGGCGCGTCGTCCGTTATCTCGCCGCCAAGGGCCTGGCCGACGCACGAACGACCGCGGCAGCGACCGACCCACGGGCCCTCGAACGCCTCGTCCGGGCTGCCTTTCGCCACCGTGCCCGGTACTACCTCGAGATCCTTCGCGCGCCCGGACTCGACGGCCGGATCTTCGACGAGCGGCTCGTGGTCGAGAACCCGGACGTCGTGGAGTCGGCTCTGGCCGGCGACCGAACGGCGATCTTCATCTCCGGCCACCTCGGCCCGATCGAGCTGCCGGGGCTGTACCTCGCCCAGCACTCCGGACGCCGGATCACAGCACCGATGGAGACGCTCGGCGATCCAGCACTCCAGGGCTGGTTCGAACGGACGCGGGCGACGTTCGGGGTGCGGATCGTCGGCCTGCGCGAGGCGCGCCGCGAACTGCTGAAGGAGCTCCGGAGCGGCGAGTCGGTTGGGCTCGTGGCGGACCGGGACATCACCGGCGGCGGCATCGAGGTGCCGTTCTTCGGCTCTCCCGTGCCGCTGCCCGTCGGGCCGGCGTTCCTCGCCACCGAGACCGGCGTGCCGATCTACCTTGCGTCCGTCTGGAGGGTTGGCGCTCGGGGCTACCGCGGCCGTCTCGACGAGGTCCCGGTCGCCCGCGATGGCGGCAGGCGCGAGCGGATCGCGGGGACCCTCGAGGCGGAGGCGCGGGCATTCGAGCGGGTGATCGCGAATGCCCCCGAGCAGTGGATGGCGATCTTCTTCCCGATCTGGCCGGACCTCGAGGCGGAGCTCGCCGCGGACGCCGCGGCCGACGGCGACGCGGCCGAGGACATCGGTCGATGACGTCACGCCTCGGCCGGGCCGACCTCCACATCCACACGCTCGCCTCCGACGGCACGTCGGGGATCGTCGAGATCCTCGAGCGGGTCGAGCATGAGACCGACCTCGACGTCGTCGCCATCACCGACCATGAGCGCATCGACGCCGCACTTGCCGCCCGCACGATCGCCCGCGACCGACGCCTGCGGGCCGAGGTGATCGTCGGCGAAGAGGTTTCGACGCTCGGCGGCCATCTTCTCGCGCTGTTCATCGAGGAGCGGGTGAGGCCGCTCCGATCGATGCGGACGACAATCGCCGAGATCCACGAGCAAGGCGGACTCGCGATCCCGGCCCACCCGCTCGTCCCGTATCCGCTCTGTGCCCAGGGCTGGTTGCTGCGGCGACTGATCCGGGACGTCGACCCGCGGGTTCGTCCGGACGCCATCGAGGCCTTCAACCCCACGACGCTCGGCCGACCGTGGCATTCGCGGGTCGTGAACTTCGCCGCGGAGCACGGTCTCCCGACCGTCGGCAACAGCGACGCCCACGAGGCCGCGGCAATCGGGGTCGGCTGGACCACGTTTCCCGGACTGACCGCGGACGACCTGCGGACGGCGATCCTCGAGAACACCACCCGCCATCACGGCAGTTTTCACGGGACGGGTCAGGTGAAGACATTCGGCCGCCAGCTCCGGAAATACGGCCGGGACGTCGAGGCGGTCGTCCGGGCGCAGGTCCGGCGCGACGGCTCCGGGCGCGATCTCGGTTATCCCGGCGGCCGCCACCGGCCGCCGCGGTTCGAGGAGGAATGGGCGGCCGAGCAAGCCCGTGAGGAGCGCCGGCCATGAAGATCGGGCTCGTCTCGCCTTACGTCTACCCGCTCCCCGGCGGCGTGACCCAGCACGTCCGCTACCTGTACGAGAACCTCCGCCTGCGAGGCCACGACGTCAGGATCCTGACGAGCAGCCACGGCCTCCAGCGGGCGTCGGAGGGCGACATCATCCGGATCGGCAAGGGCTTCTCGCTGCCGGTGAACGGCTCCGTCGGGACGATCACCTTGTCGCCACGGTTCGTGTCGCAGGTCCGCGCGACCCTCGAGCGCGAGCAGTTCGACCTGCTCCACTTCCACGAGCCGTTCGTGCCCTTCCTCTCGACGATCCTCCTGCGGCTCTCGACGAGCGTGAACATCGCCACATTCCACGCGTACGGCGGCTTCTCGCCGTCGTACGAGTTCGGCAGCAAGGTGATGAAGGGCGAGGCCGCCCGACTTCACGGCCGGATCGCGGTGAGCGGCGCGGCGAAGCACTTCATCGACCGCTACTTCCCCGGCGACTACAAAGTGATCCCGAACGGCGTCGACGTCGAGCGCTTCCGGCGGGCGGTCCCCCTCGCCCGCTGGCAGGACGGGACCGGGAACATCCTCTTCGTCGGACGCTTCGAGCCGCGCAAGGGCCTCCTCGAGCTGCTCAAGGCCTACCGGATCCTGCGCAAGACCCGCTGCGAGTGCCGCCTGCTCGTCGTCGGGACGGGGCCGCTCGGTCGAGAGGCGCGGCGCTACGTCGCGACCCGTCGGCTGAAGGGCGTCGAGTTCCTGGGGCGCGTCAGCGATGAGGAAAAGGCCCAGCTCTTCCGGACCGCCGACGTGTTCATCTCGCCCGCGACCGGTGGCGAGTCGTTCGGGATCGTTCTCCTGGAGGCGATGGCCGCGGGGACCGCCATCGTCGCGTCCGACATCCATGGCTACAAGGGCGTCCTGCGCCGCGGACGCGAGGGTCTGCTCGTGCCGCCGCGCGAGCCCCGGGAGATCGCCGGCTCGATTGCCCGGCTCCTCCGCGACGACGAGTTGCGGGCCGCGATGGGCGAGGCCGGTCGTGAGCGGGCCGCGGAGTTCAGCTGGGAGCGGGTCACCGCCAAGGTCGACGAGTACTACGGCTTCGTCATCCGCCGGCTGGCCGGTCGGGGCGACCTCCCGCC
>JANMPL010000155.1:0-14665 GCA_031369845.1 Chloroflexota bacterium | reverse complement strand
GACGAGGACCACGGAGCCCGCCATGAGCATCCCGTGGTCGGCCTGGTATTGGCCGGTGGCGAACGTCGCGAGGGCGACCGGCAGGGTGTACATGTTCGGTTCCTGGGCCATCACGAGCGGGTAGATGAAGCTGTTCCAGCTGCCGAGGAACGTGAGAATCCCGAGCGTGGCGAGGACCGGCACGGTGATCGGCATGACGACCTGCCAGAAGATCCGCCACTCGTTCGCCCCATCAATGCGAGCAGCCTCGAGGAGTTCGTCCGGGATGCCGTACATGAACTGGCGGGTGAGGAAGACTCCGAACGGCCCCACGAGGAACGGCAGGATCAGGCCCGGGTAGGTGTTCACGAGGCCGAGGTTGGCCATGAGCACGAAATTCGGAATCAGGGTGATCCCGGCCGGGACCATCAAGGTCGCGAGGACAAGCCCCATGACCGGCCGCTTGCCGCGCCACTGGAGCTTGGCAAGCGCATAGCCGAGCATCGGGCAGAACAGGACGTTGCCGATGGTCACGATGAGAGCAACCACCGACGAATTGAAGAAGAAGCGCGGGAAGTCGAGCTGGCTGAACAGCCGCTCATAGTTGCCGGTCGTCGGTTCCTTCGGCAGGAAGGTCGGCGGGTTGACGAGGAACTCGGCCTGGGGCTTGAGCGACCCCAGGAGCATCCAGAGGAACGGCCCAACCATGAGCAGGATCCCCAGGATCAGCAGGAGATAGATCCACCACGTACCCGCGGAACGTCTGGCCGCAGCGCCGGAAGGGATCGGCGCGGCCGGTCCTCGCGCCTGGATCGCCGTCATCGCCGGGTCTCCATCATGTCTCGCTCCGGAGGAACCTGAACTGGAGGAACGCAACGATCGCGACGATGACGAAGAGGACGTACGCGATCGCCGACGCGTAGCCCTGGTGGAAGAACTCGAAGCCCTGCTGGAACATGTACATCGTCACCGACAGGGTCGAGTCGAGCGGTCCCCCGTCGGTCATCACGAATGGCTCCTCGAACAGCTGGAGGTAGCCGATCGTCGTGATGACGAGCATGAAGAGGATCGTCGGGCGGAGCATCGGCAGCGTCACGTAGCGGAAGGACTGCCAGCGCCCGGCGCCGTCGATTGCCGCGGCTTCGTAGAGCGTTGCCGGGATCGCCTGCATCCCGGCGACGAACACGACCATTGCGAATCCGACGTTCCGCCAGACGGCCATCGCGATGATCGACGGCATCGCGAGCGCCGGGTCCGCGAGCCAGGCCGGGCCGTTGATCCCGATGTTCCGGAGCAGCATGTTGATCAGGCCGACGTCCGGGTTGAGCACGAACCGCCAGACAACCGCGATCGCGACGATGCTGGTGATCACCGGCAGGTAGTAACCAACCCGGAACGCCGTCCGGAACCTCGTGATGCCGCGGCTCAGAGCGTTGGCGATCACGAGACCCAGGGCGAGAGTCAGGGGCACACCGACGACGACGAAGTAGGCGGTGTTGCCGAGGGATTGCCAGAACTTGGGGTCGCCGAACAGGTCAACGTAGTTCTGGGGGCCGATAATGGTCGTCCCGATCGGATTCTGGAGGTCGCGGAGGCCGAAGCTGGTGAAGCTGAGGACAAACGCCGCGAGAATCGGCAGGGCGAGGAAGATCCCGAAGAGGATCACGAACGGCGCGGCGAACGACCAGCCGATCAGATCCTGCCGCCAGCCATGGCGAGGGGCGATCGGAGCCGATCGCCTCTCCGCCACGCTCCGCCGGACGAGCGCCGGAGCCGTCACCTCAGTTCGTCCCGATTGACTCCGCCGCCTTTTGCATCTCATCTGCCGCGGCCTGCGGCTCGATGCCGCCCGTCGTCATCTTCTCGAGCGCGTCGTTGATCTTGGACGACAGCTCGCTCCAGGTCGCGCTAACCGGCTGGGCCTTCGTGTCCTTGAGCTGCTCGCCGAACTTCGCGACATTCGGGTCGCTCGTCAGCGCCGGGTCGTCCCAGCCCGCCGTGACCGCCGGGAGGTCGGTCGCGGTCGTGTACCAGAGCGCCTGCGTCTTGGGATCCGAGAGGAACCTCACGAACGCCCAGGCAGCGTCTTTGTTCTTTGAGTTCTTGTAGACGACGACGTTGCTGCCGCCGAGGAACGACGTCGACGTCACCTTCTTCGGCATCGGCGCGATCGCCCATTTGCCCTCGAACGCAGCGCCGCCGGCTGTCTTGATCAGGCCGAGGTGCCAGGGGCCGGAGAAGAACATCGGGTTGTCGCCGGCTACGAAGGCGGCCTCGACGGCGAACCCTTCGGGCACGGACTTCGGGGTCAGCCCTTCCTTGAAGAACGAGTTGTAGAACGTGAGCGCCTCGACGGCCTGCGGGCTGTTGAGCGTCGGAGCGCCGCTCGCGTCGACGACGTCGCCGCCGTTAGACCACAGGAACGGGAAGTACTCCTGCCAGTTCTTCGTTCCGAGCGAGATGCCGTACTTCGCGCCGCCGGTCGACTGCATCGCCTTGGCCGTGGCCATCAAGTCGTCCCACGTCGCAGGAGGCGACGTGATGCCCGCCTTCTCGGCGATGTCCGTCCGGTAGTAGAGGAGTCGGGTCTCGACATACCAAGGCACGCCCGAGACGACGCCGTCGACGATGTTCGTATTCCAGGCGCTCTCGAAGTAGCCACCCGCGGTGATGTCGGCCGGAACAGGCTCGAACGCGCCAGTCGCGCCGAACTGGCCCATCATGTCCGTCCCCATCTGGCTGACGTCCGGCGTCGTGTTGCCTGCAATCGCGGTCTGGAGCTTGGCGACCGCCTGGCCCCAGTCGACCGGCGTCACGCTCACCTTGACGCCGTGGTTCTCGGCCGTGAACGCGTCGGCGAGTTTACTCATCAGGACGCCTTCGTTGCCCATCGCCCAAACTGTCAGCTCGCCGCTGAGGTCACCGGCGGGGCTGGCGGCACCCGAGTCGGCCGGCTGGCTGCCAACGGCAGCGGGTGATCCGCTCGCGCCTGCAGGGGCGCTACTCCCCTTGTTCGTGCCGCACGCTGCGACGCCAAAGATCAGAACGGACGCGACGAACAGGACCGCCGCACGAGAGGCGTAGCGCATCTGGGACTCCTCCATCGGCAGGAGGCCGCGTTCCGCGGGCCTCGCCGACAGCCGACGGTACAGCCGGCACCGCAATCGGCGAGAGAGGGTAATTGCGGTTCCGAGTTGCAGCAACCTTGCAGATGCCTAACAGCAATGAACCTGGCGCGGCCAGATCGCTTCGCGACCTCACCGAGTCGGGCGAGTGCGCTCCTCACCAGCGGCGGGCGAGGTCGGGCCGGCCTGGCGGCGCCGCTGCCAGATCGTCGATCCGGCGATCGCGGCGCCGACGAGCGCTCCCAGGATCAGGCCGCGCGCAAACGTGGCAGCCCGCTGGTCGTCGCCCGTCACGGCTTCGGTCGCGCGGCTCAGTCGCCCCAGGAGCGGATCGGTGCCGCTCACGGGCCCGCCTTCCGGCGGGTCGGGCCAAGGATCGCGACGATCGAGACGAACGCGATGCCGACCCAGGCGACCACCGAGGCGGAGAGGAGCCTGAAATCGCCGATCCGGAGGACGTCGACGCCGAGTCGCGCCCCCAGGGCGTCGCCGGCCCACGCCCCGAGGACCGCGGCGATCAGCAGGAGCGGCAGCTGGCCGCCGGCGGAGCCGCGGATGAGGACGTAGGCGCCGGTGTGAAAGAGGCCAACGAGGAGGGCGAGGATCGGCGCCGGGCCGATCATCACGCGCTTGCCCTGAGCTCGGGGGCGTCGGCGCCGGGGCGGGCGATCCGCCCACCACCAAGGACGATCTCGCCGTCGTACAGGACGCAGGCCTGGCCGGGCGCGGCAGCCCAGACGGGCTCGTCGGTCTCGACGATCCAGCGCCCGCCTCGCGCGGGTTCGGCCGGCGACGCGGGGCGGATCGTGGCCGCGATCGGCGTCGCCCGGTGGCGGATGCGGGCCTCGGCGCGGAAGGCGCCGTCGTTCTCGCCGCCGCGCGGCGGATCACCCGCGACGAAGCTGACCCGCTCGAGCCCGATGGTCGTGGTCTCGAGATCCTCGCGGCGCCCGAGCTGGATCGTGTTGCTCAGCGGATCGATCCGGCTGACGTAGCGAGGCTCGCCGAGCGCGACGCCGAGACCCTGGCGCTGACCGACCGTGTACGCCGCGGCCCCGCGATGCTCCCCCACCCTCTCGCCACCGACGTCGATGAGTGGACCGGGTGTCGGCGTCCAGCCGGCTCGATCCTTGAGCGCCTCCCGATAGTCGCCGCCCGGGACGAAGCAGATCTCCTGGCTCTCGGGCTTGTCGGCCGTCACAAGGTCGAGCGATCTGGCGACGGATCGGACCTCGGGCTTCGTCAGCTCGCCAAGCGGGAATCGGGCGTGCTCGAGCTGGTCCCGGCGGAGGCCGTACAGGAAATAGGTCTGGTCCTTGTCGGTGTCACGGGCGCGGGCAAGCCTCGCGACCCCGTCATCGCCGACGACCCGCCGCGCGTAGTGACCGGTCGCGACCGCGTCGCAGTCGTACATGTGCCGCGCCCGACCGAGCAGCGCGCCGAACTTGACGTAGGTATTGCAGTCGACGCAAGGGCTGGGCGTCCGGCCGTCGAGGTACGCGTCGAGGAACGGCTGCAGGACGCCCGCGTCGAACTCGCGCTCGAGGTTCATGACATAGAACGGGATTCCGAGCTGGCCGGCCACCCGACGAGCGTCGTCGGCCGCGTCGAGCGAACAGCAGCTCTTCTTGAACTCCGAATAGGAGTCCGCGGCGTCGTGGAGGCGCATCCAGACACCGACGACGTCGTGGCCCTGCTCCGCGACGAGCGCCGCGGCAACGGACGAATCCACGCCCCCCGACATCGCAACGAGGATGCGACTCATGTGCGTCGGACTTGACTCGGTCGAGCCGCGGCGCCTGCCCAATGGCCGATGATGACCAATGGGATGCCCATGACAAGCCCGATCCCGAAGAGACCGGACTGCCACGGCATGGAGCTCAGGACGAAGGTCACCACGATATAGCCAACGATGGAGCTCAGCAGCCCGGACATTCGCCGCGCCACGAGACCCCCGCTGACCCCCGCAACAAGAGGCGCCAGAAGGATTGCGGCGACCGGCAGGCCCATACCGACCAGCTGGGTGATCGGAGATGGAGAGCCCGCCAGCCTTGCCACCGCGATTGCCGCAAGGCTAAGCAGCACCCAACCGCCGAAGGTCGCTCCGGCGGAGAGGAGACCTGCGGCGATGATCCTCGTCACACGGTCACCCCCTGGCCGAGCGGGTCGGCCGCGACCGCGGCGGATCCCAGGCGCATCGACGCGATGACTCGCGGCACGACCTCGCAGGCGGTGTCGATCTCGGCGTCGGTTGTCGTCCGGCCGAGGGATATCCGGAGCGCGCCGCGGGCCTCCTCGTCGGGATAGCCCATCGCCGAAAGGACGTGCGAGACCTCGGTTGAACCGGTCGTGCACGCGGAGCCGACCGAACAGGCGATCCCCTCGAGGTCGAGCGACAGCGCCACCGATGCGCCGTCCGTGTCCCGGGCGATGATCGAGAGGAGGCCCGGCAGGCGCTCCTTCGGATGGCCGGTCAGCTCAGCACCCTCGACCGCCAGGACCGCCTTCTTGAGTCGGTCCCGCTGGGCGCGGAGGCGGCGGACGGTCTCGGGCCGCTCCTCCGAGGAGAGCTCGTAGGCGGTCGCGAGTCCGACGGCTCCGGCGACGTTCTCGGTGCCCGCGCGGCGGTGACGCTCCTGCTCGCCTCCCTGCTGCTGGGCGAGGATGTGTGTCCCGTGGCGGAGGTAGAGCACGCCGACACCCTTCGGGCCTTCGAACTTGTGGGCGGCGATCGAGAGCATGTCGATATCGAGCGCCGCGACGTCGAGATCGATGTAGGGCGCACCCTGGACCGCGTCTACGGCAATGAGGACGCCCTTGTGCGCGTGGACGCGCCGGGCGATTTCGGCGACGCGCTGGACGGTGCCGACCTCGTTGTTCGCGAGCATGACCGATACGAGGATCGTCTTGTCGGTGATCGCCGCGTCCAGCTCGTCGGGGTCGATCCGTCCGTAGCGATCGACCGCCACCTGGACGACCTCGAAACCGAACCGCTCGAGGTACTTGAGGGTGTGACCGACCGCGTGATGCTCCACGGGTGACGTCACGATCCGGTGGCCGCGGCCCTTGCCCGCCCAGGCGGCGCCCTTGATCGCGAGGTTGTTCGCCTCAGTGCCGCCGGACG
Source organism: Chloroflexota bacterium (assembly GCA_031369845.1). GTDB lineage: Bacteria > Chloroflexota > Limnocylindria > Limnocylindrales > CSP1-4 > CF-46. Next base: position 8,437 of record JANMPL010000155.1, on the reverse strand, counting down.
TGAAGATGATCTCGCGCGGCTCGGCGTGGAGGCGGGCAGCAACCCGCTCGTGGGCCTCGTCGAGGGCGGCCCGGGCCTTCCGGCCGAAGGCGTGCGCCGACGAGGGGTTCCCGAACTGCTCGGTCAGGAACGGGAGCATCGCGTCGAGCGCCTCCCGGCGGAGCGGCGTCGTCGCGGCGTGATCGAGGTAGATCGCCATGGCTCGCGATTGTACGCCGCGTCGCAGGCCGGGCCGATCGGCAGGAAGGAACGTTATGCCCCTGACAGGTTCGCGCAAGGTGGAGACGACGCATGGCGGCTCGACCGCAACCCACCACGCCCGACACTCTCGGCCGAGCTGCTGAACAGCTAAGTGCCCCCTCGCAGCCGGTGAGCGGCTCGAGCTTCACCCGGACAGCCGCTAGGCTGTCCGGGTGTCTCCATCTCCAGCGCGGATCGTCGCCCGTACGGACCGCCTGACACTTCGCGAGCTCAGCCTCGACGACGTCGACTCAATGTTTGAGGTCCTCGGCGACGCGATCGCGATGGAGCACTACCCGGCGCCGAAGACGCGGGTCGAAACCTGGGCCTGGATCGAGTGGGCGCGAGACAGCTATGAGCGCAACGGGTTCGGGCTCTGGGCGGTCGAACGGTCCGCCGACGGCGCCTTTCTCGGCGACTGCGGCCCGATGCTCCAGCCGGTCGAGAACGAGCTCGTGCCGGAGATCGGCTACCACATCATCCGACGCGAGTGGGGTCATGGCTACGCGACGGAGGCTTCGACCGCCTGTCGCGACCTCGTCCTGGGCCGGCTCGGGTTCCCGCGAGTCGTGTCGATCGTCGCGCCCGAGAACCTCGCCTCGCGCCGCGTCGCCGAGAAGGTCCACGAAACGATGCGCGAGTTCGTCTGGGAGAAAAGCGGCAGGGCGATGTGCCTCTTCGAGTCGCGCAGGATGATGCCCGCATGATCGACTTCAGGATCGAGCCGAAGGGCCGATTCAACCTCGCCGCCGCCCAGCGATTCCTCGGCGGATTTACCCCGGCCAGCGGAACGTTTGCCGACCATGACGACCGACTGACGATGGCGTTTCCCGTGGATGGCTGGGCCGGGTCGGCCGCAGTGGTGGTTTGGCAGGGTGACGACATCCGCGGTGAGGCCGTCGTGTCTTCAGCGGACGTTCCGATCGACGCCGTTCGCGGCCAGGTCGCCCGGACCCTGTCGCTCGACCACGACGGAACGGGCTGGGACGACGTTGGACGCCGCGACCCGGTGATCGGCCGGCTCCAGGCTGAGTTCGATCACCTCCGACCGGTCTGCTTCTACTCGCCGTACGAGGCCGCCGTCCAGGCGATCATCGGCCAGCGGATCTCGATGCGCCAGGCGGCCACAATGAAGACAGCCCTGGCGAAGGAACATGGTGAAGCGCTTCAGATCGGCGGGCAGCGGCTCAATGCGTTTGCCCCGCCTCAGAGCCTCATCGACGTCAACGAAGCGCACGGGCTGAGGCCCGAAAAGCTCCGTCGTCTGCACGAGGTCGCCCGGGCCGCGCTCGAGGGCCGCCTCGACGCGGCGCGTCTGCGCGCGCTGGCGCACGACGAGGCCTTGGCGAGTCTCCGCGAGATCCGGGGTATCGGCGAATGGTCCGCCGAGCACGTGTTGCTGCGGGGCGCCGGCCTCGCCGACGCTGTTCCCGTCGCCGATCCCCGGACGCGCGTCGCGATCAAGGCCGCCTACGATCTTCGAGTCAAACCAGACGATGTCGACCTGATGGCGATCGCCGACGCCTGGCGGCCGTTCCGGATGTGGGGCTTCGTCCTGGTCCGCTTATGGCACAGCCGAACGGCGGGTCGCAGCCTCCGCGAGCAAGATTGAGCCCGCTCCTAGCCTGATTCTCGTGGGGCGTGCACATGCAACGAGCGCGACGTCCAATTGGGCTCGGAATGCACGTTTGGCACGCGCTACGTGCAGGAATCGACCGAATCGGGCGAAATCGACCGAGATTGGCCGCCCTGGCTGCACGGCTGGTCGTATGTGCACGTGGGGCGAGAATCCCGGGGCTCTAGGCCTCGGCGGCGCGGCTCAGGTCTTCCTGGCGACCCTTCTCGCGGCGTCGGTCGTGCTCTGCGAGCGCGCGCTTGCGGAGACGGATCGAGAGGGGCGTGATCTCGACCAGCTCATCGGCCGCGATGAACTCGAGGGCCGACTCCAGAGTGAGTGGCCGCGGCGGCGTGAGGCGCAGCGACTCGTCGTGCGAGTGGGTCCGGATGTTCGTCAGCTGCTTCGCCTTCGTCGCGTTGACGTTCATGTCGCCCGACCGCGAGCACTCCCCGATGATCATCCCCTCGTAGACCTCGACACCGGCCCCGATGAGGAGCTCGCCGCGCTCCTCCAGGTTGAAGAGCCCGAAGGCGTTCGACGTGCCGGTCCTGTCGGCGACGAGGACCCCGTTCGTCCGGTGGGTCACCTCGCCGGCCCAGGGTCCATAGCCCTCGCCGATCTGGTGCAGGAGCGCCGTTCCGCGGGTGTCGGTGAGGAGCTGCCCTCGATAGCCGATCAGACCGCGGACCGGCAGGACGAACTCCATCCGGACCCGCCCGTCGGCATCGGTTGTCATCTGCTCGAGTCGCCCCTTCCGGGCAGAGAGCGCCTCCTGGACCGCGCCGATGTAGTCCGGCGGGATGTCGATCGTGATCCGCTCGTAGGGCTCCTGGATCTGACCGTCGACCTGGCGCAGCAGGACTTCGGGGCGCGAGGCCGTCAGCTCGAAGCCCTCGCGCCGCATCTGCTCAAGGAGCACAGCGAGCTGGAGCTCTCCCCGACCGCGTACCTCGAACGTGTCGCCGCTCTCTGTCGGGCGGACCTCGATCGAGACGTTGCCGAGCGTCTCGCGATCGAGGCGGGCCTTGATCTGGCTCGACGTGACGTACTTGCCCTCGCGCCCGGAGAGCGGCGAGGTGTTCACGCCGAACGTCATGCTCAGGGTCGGCGCGTCGACGTCGAGGCGCGGCAGGGGTCGCGGGTCGGCCGGGTCGGTCAGCGTGTCGCCGATCGTCACCTCCGGGAGTCCCGCCACGGACACGATGTCGCCCGGTCCTGCCTCGGCGATGTCAATCCGCTCGATCCCGTGGGCCGTCTGCAGCGCCGTCACCGTTCCGTTGAGGGTGACGATCCGCCCTGGCTCGACGGTCCCGGCCGTGTCGTCGGCCTCCTCCCGCTGGACCGTGATCCGCTGGCCGGTCCGGATCGTCCCGTTCCAGATCCGTCCGACGGCCATCCGCCCGACGTACTCGTTGGCCGAAAGGTTCGTTACGAGAAGCTGGAGCGGATGGTCGGGGATGTACGACGGCGGCGGGGTGACCTCGACGAGAACGTCGAGGAGCGGACGAAGGTCGGTTCCGGGCTCCTCGAGCTTGCGGGTCGCGGTCCCGAGCTTGGCGTTCGTGTAGACGACCGGGAACTCGATCTGGTGCTCGTCGGCGCCGAGGTCCATGAACAGTTCATAGACCTCGTCGAGGACCTCGGCCGCCCGGGCGTCGGATCGGTCGATCTTGTTCAGTGCGACGACGACCGGCAGGCGGCGCGCCATCGCCTTCTGAAGGACGTAGCGGGTCTGGGGAAGCGGTCCTTCCGCGGCGTCGACGAGCAGCAGGACGGAATCGACCATCAGGAGCGACCGCTCGACCTCGCCTCCGAAGTCCGCGTGTCCTGGGGTGTCGACGATGTTCAGCCGGACGTCGCCGTGGTCCACGGTCGTCTGCTTGGCGAGGATCGTGATCCCCTTCTCCCGCTCAAGATCGCCCGAGTCCATGACCCGGTCGACGACCGTCTCGTTCGATCGGAACGTGCCGGTCTGGCGGAGCATCGCGTCGACGAGCGTGGTCTTCCCGTGGTCCACGTGGGCGACAATGGCGATATTGCGCAGATCGCTGCGGATCGCGAGGTTGGGGGCGGTGGGCACGGGCGAGCGGTTCTCCAGGTCTTGTCGGGTCGGCCATTCTCGCATGAATGTCGAACGCGCCCCGGCGGGCGACTGCTAGCATCGAACCGTGACCGTCGCCGCGATCATCCTCGCCAACAGCCCCGAATCGGCGCTCGCCGACGCTGACGGCATGCCATCGGTTCGGCGGATCGCCGACGTCGCGTGGTCCGGTGGCGCGACACCGATCGTGGTCGTCGCCCACGACCCGGACGGAGCGGTCGCGGCTGCCCTGGCCGGTAGTCCCGTAACGCTCGCGGAGCCCGCGCCGATCGAGCACGGGCCGGCCGGACAGATGGTCCGCGGGATCGAGGTTGCCGTCGAGATCGTGCGGGAGACGAGCGGCGTCTTCATCTGGCCCTCGCGGATGGCGTGGGTCGGCCCCGAGACGGTGACCTCGATGATCGAAGCCCACGGTCCGGCTGCCAGAGCGCTCCTGACGCCGACGTACGACGACGAGCCCGGCTGGCCGGTGCTCCTGCCGCTCGACGCCCTGCCCGCGCTGCGCGCCGTCGCGCCGGACCGCATGCCGCCGGCGATTCCGCCGGATCTCGTCGCCTCGGGTGTCGAACAGCGTCTGCTCGCGCTGGGCGATCCCGGCACGACGCATGATCGCGATACGCCGCGGGCCGATCTACCGCCCTACGCCGGTCCGTCAGAGCCCGCCGGCGGCCACGTCCACGAGTGGGGCGCGGTCATGGCCGACGAGCCCGACGACGGCCCGCTCGAAGGCCCGGCACTCGCACCCTACGGCCAGGCGGCCGGGCTCGATCCCGACCAGCCCGGCTGAAGCCGGGCGGCCAGGCTCAGGACTCCGCCGCGGCACGCCTCCTCAACCGAGCCCCGGTCGGTCGGCCGCCGAGCATCGCGACCGCAATCCCACCGACGACAAGTGCCCCACCGGCGAGCTGCGCCTGCGAGGGCGCCTCGGCGAGTAGCACGATCGACAGCCCGACGGTGACGACCGGCTGGGCGAGAAGGATGATCGAGGTCAGGACGGCTGGCAGGCGCGGCAGCGACAGCGAGATCAGGAGATAACCGGTCGATTGAGAGGTAATCCCGAGGAGCGCCAGCCAGCCGAGGCTCGCAGGTGCTGGAAGGGGGTCGAGGTCGCCGACGACCAGGCCGATCAACACCGCGGTCACCGCGGTCGAGGCCGTCGCAATCGCAACCGGACTCGCGGGTCGTCGAAGGTCGTGCCCGCCTCGGCGGATGATGATGAGGTAGCCGGAGTAACTCAGCGCACAGAGAAGACCCAGGACGACCCCGAGCCCGGGGTCCGCGCCGTATCCACCGCCGCCGACGCCCGCGATGAGCGCGACACCAACCAGGACGATCGGGATGGCGAGCAGCGTCGCCTTCGTGGGCCGCTCGCCGAGGACCACCCATGCGACGAACCCGACGACGAGCACCGAGAGGTTGCCGAGCACGGTCGCCAGGCCGGCACCCACGGCCTCGATCGCGTGGTGCCAGAACGTGAGGTCGCCGGCGAAGAAGATGCCGGCGATCGCCGCAAGCCGAATGGTTGCGCGGGGCATCGGACCGAACCTGCGGCGCTCGAGATACGCGACGCCAAGGAGGATCGGCAGCCCGAAGAGGCAGCGGAAGACGGTCCCGGTCGACGGCGACACCTCGGCGTAGCGATAGAAGATCCCCGAGAAGGCGATGCACATCGCCCCGAGAAGCGCCGCCAGCCGAGGCCGCTGGGCAATCGCATCGAGCGGCCGCGGCAGCGCGGTCGAGGTGATGTCGAGGCCTCCCGTGTCGTCGCCTCCGCTCAGGTGCGAACCTCGGGCCTGCGGGGAACGCCGACGAACGACAGCCCCAGTTCCTCGAGCTGGGCGGGGTCCGGCGCCGACGGGGCGTCGAGCATGAGGTCGGTCCCCGATTGGGTCTTCGGGAACGCCATGACCTCACGGATGTTCGTCTGCCGCGAGAAGAGCGCCGCCCAGCGGTCGATCCCGATCGCGATCCCGCCGTGCGGCGGCGGGCCGTAGTCGAACGCCTCGAGCATCGCCCCGAACCGCTCGCTCATCTGCTCGAGGCTGTACCCCTGAAGGCCGAAGCTGCGTTCGAGGAGGTCGCGCCGCCAGATCCTGATCGAGCCGCCGCCGAGCTCCCACCCGTTCAGCACGACGTCGTACTGCATCGCGCGGGCACGGCCCGCCGGATCGTCCGGACTCGGCATGGCCGGATCCCCGGAGGCGGTGACGAGCAGGTCCTCGTCCTCCGGGACCACGCCGCTGAACGGGTTGTGCGTCGCGTGCCAACGGCCGCCTTCCAGGTCCCACTGGTACATCGGGAATCTATTGACCCAGCAGTAGGCGAGGACGTCCGGATCGGCCAGTGCGAGGCGCCCACCGAGCTCGACCCGGAGCCGGCCGAGCACGTCGGCGACGACCTCGCCGCGGTCGGCGACGATGAGGATGAGGTCGCCCTCGCCGGCCACCGCCTCGTCGACGATCGAGCGCGTCAGCTCGTCGGACAGGAACTTCGCGATCGGCCCCTTGACCTCGCCACCCGGCTCTACGGCCAGGTGCGCCAGCCCCTTCGCCCCGAACCGCTTCGCCAGTTCCGTCAGATCGTCGATCTCGCGCCGCGTCACACTCGCCAGCCCCGGGGCGACGATCGCCTTCACCCGGCCGCCGCCGGCAAGCGTCTCGTCGAACACGCGGAAGCCCGAGACCGGCGAACCGCTCGGATCGACCAGCCGCGGCCCGAGATCCACGAGCTCCATCCCAAAGCGGATGTCCGGCTTGTCGGACCCAAACCGCTCCATCGCCTCGTCGTAGGTGAACCGCGGGAACGGGTCGTCCCGGATCGGCCGGTCCGGGACCGTCGCCCGCGACACGTTGATGACCATCCCCTCGACGAAGTCCATGACCGCCGCTTCGTCGACGAAGCTCATCTCGAGGTCGAGCTGGGTGAACTCCGGCTGGCGATCGCCGCGAAGATCCTCGTCGCGGAGGCACCGCGCGATCTGGAAGTAGCGGTCAATGCCGGCGACCATGAGGATCTGCTTGAGCTGCTGCGGGCTCTGCGGCAGCGCGTAGACCGTGCCGGGCTGGAGGCGGCTCGGGACGATGAAGTCACGTGCACCTTCGGGCGTGCTCTTGATCAGAAGGGGCGTCTCGACCTCGACGAATTCGTTGGCGTGATGAACCTCCCGGATCGCCTGCACGAGGCGGCTGCGCAGGAGCAGCCGGCGCTGCATCGGCTCGCGGCGGATGTCGAGGTAGCGGTACTTGAGGCGGAGCGACTCCTCGATCGTGGCGTCGGGCTCGTTGATGTAGAACGGCGGCGTTTTCGACTCGGAGAGGATCTTGACGTCGCTCGCCCGCAGCTCGATCTCGCCGGTCGGCAGCTTGGCGTTCTCCGTTCCGGACAGGCGGCGCTCGACTCGGCCCGCAACGCTGACCACGAACTCGCTGCGGACGCGGCTAGCGACCGCGTGGGCCTCGGGTTCATCCGCCCGGTCGATCACCACCTGGGTGATCCCGTGTCGGTCGCGGAGGTCGAGGAAGATCAGCTGGCCGTGGTCGCGGCGGCGATGAACCCAGCCGGCGAGCTTCGCCGGCGCCCCCGCATCGGACGCGCGAAGCTGACCGCAGGTATGGCTGCGATAGGGCGTGGCGAGGCTGAGGGTCTCGTCGGTCATGGCCGCCGTATCGTACGGGACGACGGGGCAGGAGGCGGCCCGCAGCAGCGCGGGAGTGGCGTCTCGGCTCAGTTGGGCCGATCGCCCGGCGGGCGCACCTGGCCGTTGACCTTGACGAGCTCGACCGGGCGATCGGGCGGTTTCCGGGGGAGGAGACGCCGTGGTTCCCGCCTCGTGCCGAGCCATATGCCGCCGGCAGCGAGCAGCACGACGCCGACGAGGCAGACGAACAGCCACGGCTGATAGGCGCCGTCATATCCCTGCAGGCGCCAGGTGGCGATCGCGCCGTCCATCGTTCGGACGCCACTGAGCCAGAGAAGCAACGCTGTCACCCCGAGGATCGCCGGCAGCCGGCGGATGATCTGCATCTTGGATCCGACGGCAGACCGGTTGAATGTGATCACGCACAAGAGGATCGCGACGACCGCGATGAGGAACCCGTCGGCGAGTCCCTGCCAGCCGGTCTTGCTGACGTCGCCCTCGATCTGGGTTCGCGCCGCCCAGGGCAGGGGCGAGGAGACGATCGCAATGATCGACCCGAGCGCGATGAGGGCCCGCGTAGGCTCGCGGAGCAGCGACGGCTCAGCGGGGATCGTGACGGGGCGCGCCTCGGCATCGATGATGCGGGCGACGGCCGGATCGACGTCTGGACGCTCCATAGGCCGCGTATCGTAGTCGCAGCGGGATAACCGGGAAATGGGCGGGCCGGTCACAGAGAGAGGACCGATGGGCAGCGACGTTCGTACGCGCGAGGTCGAAACGGTCGTCGTGGGTGCCGGCCAGGCCGGACTCGTGATAAGTTCCTTCCTGCGCGACGCCGGCC
>JANMPL010000122.1:0-2088 GCA_031369845.1 Chloroflexota bacterium | reverse complement strand
CTGAACCTCGGGTCGAGCGCCTCGCGCAGGCCGTCGCCGATGAGGTTGAAACCGAGCACCGAGACGACGATCGCCGCGCCGGGAATCAGCGCCAGGAACGGAGCCGTCTGGAGGTAGCGGGTCGTGTCCGTCAGCATCGTGCCCCACTCCGGGGTCGAGGGATCCTGCGGGCCGAGGCCGAGAAAGCCCAGGCCGGCGACGTCGATGATCGCTGTCGCGAGCGCCAGCGTGCCTTGGACGATCACAGGCGAGAGCGAGTTCGGGAGGATGTGCGAAACGAGGATCGACGTGCGTCGAACGCCGACCGAGCGGGCGGACAGCACGTAGTCGGTCTCACGCGCGGCGAGGATCGATCCTCGCAAGAGCCTCGCGAAGATCGGGATCTGCGTCGCGCCGACGGCGATCATGATCTGCGTCAGACCCGGGCCGAGCGCCGCGACGATCCCGATCGCCAGCAGCAGGCCGGGGATCGAGAGCATGATGTCCATCAGCCGCATGAGGATGGAGTCGATCCACCCGCCCAGGTAGCCGGCGACCGAGCCGATCAACATCCCGATCGAGAGCCCGACCGCGACCGAGACGACGCCGATCAGCAGCGAGAAGCGGGCGCCGTAGACCACGCGCGAGAACAGGTCCCGCCCGAGCGCGTCGACGCCGAAGAGGTGGCCGGTCGAAGGGCCGGGACAGCAGGATCCGTGCAGGAGCGAGAGGTTCTGGTCCCGCGGGCCGTGAGTGGCAATGAGCGGCGCGAAGACGGCAACGATGACGAACGTGCTGACGAGGACGAAGCCGACGATCGCGGCAGGGTTGCGACGCAGCCGGCGCCAGGCCTCGCTCCAGAGCCCGCTCGGCGCGTCGAGCTGTACTTCTCGGGCTTCCGCCTCGGCGATCGACATCAGGACACCCTGATCCGTGGGTTGATGAGGGCGTAGGCCACGTCGACGAGCAGGTTCACGAGCACGAAGACGAGCGAGACGAAGAGGATCCCGCCCTGAAGCACCGGGAAGTTCCGCCCCCTGATCGCGTCCACGAGCCAGGTACCCATTCCCGGAAAGGCAAAGACGGTCTCGGTCAGCACGGCGCCGGAGAGCAGAAGCCCGGCCTGGAGCCCGATGATCGTGACGATCGGGAGTAGCGCGTTCCGGAGGATGTGCCGCTCGTCGACGTCGCGCGGCGACAGCCCTTTCGCGCGCGCGGTTCGGACGTAGTCCTCGTTCTGCACGTCGAGCACGGCCGCGCGGGTAATCCGGGCGATGATCGCAAGCGGGATGGAGCCGAGCGCGATCGCAGGCAGGAGCAGATGCATCAGGACGTCCCAGAACGCGTTCAGGTCTCCGGCCAGCAGAGCATCGAGCAAGTAGAAGTTCGTCGGATGGCTTAGGTCGATGAGCGGCGAGATCCGCCCGACCGTGGGTAAGAGCCCCAGCTTCACCGCGAAGATGTACTTGAGCAGGATCGCGAGGAAGAACACCGGGATCGAGATCCCGATCAGCGAAAAGACGAGGCTCGCGTGGTCGAGCGCTCCTCCGTAACGCTTGGCCGCGACGAAGCCGAGCGGAATCCCGAGCAGGACCGAGAAGAGCATCGCCGCCAGCGTGAGCTCGATCGTCGCCGGGAAGCGCTGCTTCAGCTCGTCCGTGACGGGGCGGCGCGTCGTGACGCTCGTCCCGAGGTCGCCGTGCCCGACGGTCTTCAGGTAGCTCCAGTACTGGACGTGGATCGGCTTGTTGAGCCCGTACTGGCGCTCGATCTGCGCGACGGACTCTTTCGTGGCCCGCTCGCCGAGAAGCGCCTGCGCCGGCCCACCAGGAAGGGCCCTGATCCACAGGAAGACGAGGATCGAGAGGCCCAACAGGATCGGGACGAGCAGGAGCAGCCGGCGGACGATGAATTTCAGCATCGCGTCCGCCGGCTGCTACTCAGCTCAGTTCACTATCCGATCGAAACGAGCGAAAACGGCTCGAGCGAAACGGGGCTCGGGACGTAGCCCGTCACCTTCGAAGTGAACGCCAGAGCGGGCTTCGTGTGCACGTAGGGAACGCCCGGGAGGAACTTCATGATCTCCCGGTTCGCCTCCTGGTACAGCGC
>JANMPL010000115.1:0-8919 GCA_031369845.1 Chloroflexota bacterium | reverse complement strand
TTTCCGGAGCGGCAGCGAGCTTCGGGAGATGCTCCTCAAGGCCAACGTGGCGCGCGGCCGCCGGATGGTGTGCTACGACGGCTCCGGAGTCGCGGCGGCGAAGCTCGCCTTTGCCCTCACGCTCCTTGGCCATGACGACGTGGCGGTGTACGACGGCGGCTGGTCCGAGTGGGGCAACCGTCTGGATCTACCAGTCGATCGGTAGCTGTCGCGCCTTCGCGCGACGAACGCAGTCGCGACGAACGCAGTCGCGACGAACGCAGTCGGGCTAAGCCTCGGGACGGGCAGTCCCGCCTGCCTCGCCGGATCGGTCGAGGCCGGTCCACGGATCGACCGCCTGGTGCGGAGCGAGGATCTGCGCTCGGTTGTGGTTGAAGGCGATCATCGGCGCCGTGAGGCGCGCCTCACCGGCCGTGTCGGACCAGTACGTCGCGTCGGTGACGGGGATGAACGTGCCGGTCAGTTCTGAGAGGGCCTCGTGGAGGTCGCGCTCCGGCATGAGGTGGATCCGGCCGGTGATCTTGAACGGCGGGATGGATATCAGCGCCATCTCCGGCACCTTCGGCGTGCGCAGGTCCGGGCGGGGATCGAGCGAGGTCTCTGACACCGCGAACAGGACCGAAGCGAGGTTGACCTGCGCGAAGTCGGTCTTGACCGCGATGTTGTGGGCGCCGTACTCGTCGACGGTCGCGTTGGACACGACGAGGAAGGGTTCGTCGGCCATGTTGAGGATGTCGGTGATCCGGCGCTGACGGGTCCGGATCGTCCCGCGCACGACGAATGCATCCGTGTAGAGCGTGAGCGCAACCTGCGACGGCTCGCTCCCAACCAGCATCGGGTCGAACATGGGCCAAGCATACGACGCCAGTGCGGCCGGTAGTCGCCGCGTGGGACTACTTCCTGGCGCCCGCCGTCACCAGGTGCTCACCACCGTGCTGAAGGTCCTCGTAGAGGGCCTGAACGGTCTCGAGCGTGTCGATCTCGTCGGCCGGCTTGTCCGGACGGAGTGACGCGATCCGCGGAAACCGGAGCGAGAAGCCCGATTGGTGGCGGGTCGAGCGGACGATGACGTCGAAGGCAACCTCGACAACGATCGTCGGTTCGACCTGCCGATACCGTCCGAAATGGCCGATCGTATGCGCCTCGAACCAGCGGGTCATCTCGGCGATCTCGGCGTCAGTCAGGCCGCTGTAGGCCTTGCCGATCGTCACGAGGCGGTCGTTCTCTGTGTCGCGGACCGCGAACGTGTAGTCGCTCAGGACGCCGTGTCGCTTGCCGTGACCGACCTCGACGCCGACGACGACGCAATCGATCGTCGCGAGGGCTTTCTTCATCTTCAGCCAGCCGAGACCGCGGCGGCCCGGCGAGTAGCCGCTGGTGGGGTCCTTGACCATCAGCCCTTCGTTGCGCCGAGCGCGAGCGGCCGTGAACGCCGTCTCGAGGTCGTCGACCGAATCGACCCGGATCAGGTGGGATCGGGCGAACCCGCCGCCCTCGTCCGCGGACGGGAGGTCGATCGCGTCCAGGCGTTTGCGACGATCCGCCAAGGGGACGCGGAGCATCGCCTCGATCCGGCCGCCGCCCTTGTCGCCAATGCCGAGCACGTCGAAGGCCACGAAGATGACCGGGATTTCTGTCCGGATCTCGGCCGACGGCGACTTCCGCCCGAGGCGGGCCTGGAGCGACTGGAAGGGCAGGACGGTGCCGTCGCGATAGGCGAGCAGCTCGCCGTCGAGGATCCCATTCCAATCGAGCGGAACGGCCCCGTCCACGACCTCGGGAAACTGACTGCTCACGTCATGGAGGTCGCGGCTGAACAGCCTGACATCGCGTTCCTGCTTGTGGAGCTGGGCCCGGATCCCGTCGTACTTGTCCTCGACCCAGACCTCCGGACCAAGGCGCCTCAGGATCTCGGCGGCATCCTCGGCCGGCGATGCGAGCATGAACTTGATCGGGTGGAAGACGGCGAGACTGGCGTCGCCGAGACGGTTCTCGCGGGCGAGGATCGCGAGCTGCCCGACGTCGCCTGTGAGCATCCCGGCCCATTTGACTTCATCGAGAGGACGGTCGTAGGCGCGGGCGATCGCCGCCTCGACGAGCCCCTCCCGGAGGCCGATTCGCAGCTCGCCGGCCAGGACCTTCACGATGTACTTGGCCGTCAGCGGGTCGGAGCGGGCGAACAGGTCGCGGAGGATCGCGCCCTTGGCGGCGGGTCCGGAGGCAGCCTCGATCCTGGCGTAGGCCTGGGCAACTTCGGGCAGGGTCGGCGAGTCGTCCGGATCGGGATCATGGCCGGCGGCCGACAGGACGTCGGCGACCGCCATCCCGAGATCAGACGACCGATCGTAGGCCTCGCCGAGGGCCGAGCGCGGCACTCCGGCCAGCTCCGTGACCGTCGACACGATGGCCGACCATCCAAGTCCTGTTGCTCGCTGATCGGCCTCCGCGAAGGGCCGTCCGGTCAGGAAGACAGCCGCAACCGGTAGCTCGTCGGGGCTGAGGTCGGCGAGGTACTCGGCGAGGAGGGCCGTCTTCTCGGAGGTGCGGGTCGTGGCTGCGACGCGCTCGGCCAACTCGCTCCAGCGACGCATGGCCGCGATGGTATACCGTCACCTCGAAATGGCTCACCGCAGCTGGTTCCCGGAGGCACTGGTCGGGACGAGCATCGTCCTGCGGCGCCACGTGCCCGCGAACCTCGCCCAGTTCATGCGCTGGTACTCGGACGCGGAGGTCGCCCGCCTGACGCGCTACCAGGACGGCCCGATGCGGCCGGAGGAGATCGAGCGGTTCTTCACCGCCCGGGCCCTCGGCCCGGAGTCGCTGTCGCTGGCGGTCCACGTCCGCGAGACGAACCGGCTCATCGGGACCTGCGCGCTGTCACAGCTCGACAGCGACAACGGCTCGGCGCTGTACCACATCACGATCGGCGAAAAGGACACGTGGGGCCGGGGCTACGGCACCGAGGCGACCCGACTCATGCTCGATCATGCCTTCGGGACGCTCAACCTCCATCGGATCGGGCTGTCGGTCTTCTCGTTCAACGAGCGTGCCATCCGGTCGTATCGATCGTGCGGCTTCGTCGTCGAGGGCCGGGCGCGCGAGGCGATCTGGCGGGACGGCCGGTGGTGGGACGAGGTCTCGATGAGCGTCCTCCACTCCGACTGGGCGGCGATGCGAGACGGGAACGGGCCTGACGCGTCCGGCGAAACAGAGACCGACGAGCGACGGACAGCGGGCCGCGCGACGCCGGCGGGCGGGATCTTGGGCCGGCGGAGATGAGCTCGACAGGCGCTGGCGCGGAGGCGGCCCGACGGGACGTTCGCGAGCTCATCGTGGCGAAGGGCCACTCGGTCGACAACGCCCGGGCGGTCGTTGCCCGGATCGAGGGGGCCCTCGAGGCCGGCGACCTTCGCCTGACGCCGGAGCTCGAGACGTACCTGACGGATCTCAAGCTGGCGCTCGACCAGGACGAGGGCCAGAAGCTCGGCGGCAAGAGCGCAGAGGCCGCGAGGTTCATCCTTCGCGCAATCGACCGCGAGCTGGACAACGCCTGAGGCCGGGCGGAGGCGCCTCCCGCTTGACTCTCGACCTACCCGAGGGTCCACGATGCGGGCGTGGATGACGACCTGCTGTCGATCGGGCGGTTTGCGCGGCTCGCCGGGCTGAGTGTCGGGGCGCTCCGGCATTACGACGAGCTTGATGTCCTGCGCCCGAATGAGGTCGACTCGTTCACGGGCTATCGCCGCTATCGCCGCGAGACCCGCAGTCACGTCCCCGTGCGCTGATGGCGCCCAGCCATCGATTCGGGCCGCAGGGTCCTGGCGACGAGTTCCAGCGGTGACCTTGATGGCGCGCAGCCATCGAAGTGCGCGCACGGCGAAGTTCCCCGTGGCGTCGAACCACATTCGATGGCGCTGAGCCATCGCCGGGCGGCCGCGGGCGAGGCGGCCGCGGGGTACGGCGACCGCGCACCGCACGCGGTGTATCACGGAGTGCAGACCGAGCCGCCGTGCGCCCCCTAGACTTGCGTCGACCCACTACCACTCGGAGGCCCACCGAACCCATGACGACGCTCAATCTCGGGATCCTGCTCTGGAGCCAGGGAGCCACGTGGCCGGAGCTGCTCGACGCGGCCAGGAAGGTCGACCGCCTCGGGTACAACCATCTCTGGACCTGGGATCACCTCTACGCGATCTTCGGCGACCCGTACCAGCCGATCTTCGAGGGCTGGAGCCTGCTCAACGCGTGGGCCCGGGAGACAGAGCGAACGAGGCTGGGCCTCCTCGTCGGCGCCAACACGTTCCGCAACCCCGGTCTCGTCGCGAAGGTCGCGGCCACGCTCGATCACGTGAGCGACGGGCGGGCGATCCTCGGCATCGGCGGCGCATGGATGGAGCTCGAGCACCAGGCCCACGGAATCGAGTTCGGATCCGGGTTCGGCCAGCGCCTCGACTGGCTCGACGAGTCCGTTGCGGCCATGCGCGCGCTTCTCGGTGGCGAGGAGGTCACCTCGCAGCCCGGCGGCCATTACTCATTCGACCACCTGCGCCATCAGCCGCTCCCGCTCCAGGCGCGCCTGCCGATCATGATCGGTGGGTCCGGCGAGAAGAAGACGCTCCGCACGGTCGCCCGCTACGCCGACATGTGGAACGCCATGGGTCCGATCGATGTCATGCGCCACAAGATCGAGGTCCTCCGCCAGCATTGCGAGGACGTGGGGCGCGACCCGGCCGAGATCGAGTTCACGCTCGGGATCAAGGCGACGATCCGCGACTCGGCCGAGGAAGCCGATCGCGTCTGGAAAGCCGCGATGGAGCACAACCGGACCCCGATGTCCCGAGTCGAGGACGACGTCACGTTCTGGAACGGCACCCCGGAGCAGCTCGCCGAGAAGCTCGCGCCGTACTTCGAGATGGGCTTCCACACCGCGATCTCCGAGCAGCCCGCGCCGTATGACACCGAGACGCTCGAGCGCCTGGTCGGCCAGGTCAAGCCGCTGGTCGAGGCCGGGTCGAGCTGACTTGGCGCGCTTCCCCGGCAGCGCCCGCGGGCGGCTCCTGGCCGTACGTCGGTTCGGGCTGTTCACGACCTAGGAATACGAGCGCTGGCACGGCAAGGAGCCCGACCTCCCCGGGTTCATGCGCCGCTGAGGCTCAGCCGCGAACGGCCGCCAGGATGCCCGCCACTTCGTGGGCCGATGGGAGCCTCGGACTGTTTGCGATCGCGACGTCGTCGAGCGCGTCGGCGATGATCGAGGCCTCGAGCGCCGGTCCGACCCCGAGCTCACGGAGGGTCCGTTTTTGGCCGACGCGGCGGAGCAGCGCCTCGACTCCGGCTACGCCGGCCGATGCCGCCTCGGCTGGCGGGTCCTTCGGACTGGCGACCGACATCGCGACCGCCACGAGGGCGAGCTCTCGCTCCCGAACCTCCAGGTAGGTCGCCAGGACCTCCGCCAGCACGGTCGCCAGGGCCGTGCCGTGCGCAAGCTTTCCGCGGGTCCCGAGGGCATGGCCGATCGCATGAACCGCGCCGACACCGGTGCCACTCGCCTGGCCAAGCCCCGCGAGATGGGCCGCGACGAGGAGCTCGCTCCGAGCCTCGAGATTCGTCCCGTCCTCGACGGCGACCGGCAGCCACGCCGCCACCGTCCGGATCACATGCAGCGCGAGGGCTTCCGCGAGCGGATTCGGGTTGCGCGACAGCAGCGACTCGAGCGCGTGCGTCATCGCGTCGACCCCGGTCGAAGCGGTCGGCTCGGGTGGTAAACCGACCGTCAGTTCCGGATCCAGCACGGACGCCACGGGCAGGACGCTGGGGTGGCCGACGTACGCCTTCCGGCCCGCGGCCTCGTCGGTGATCACACCGTAGGTGTTGGTCTCGGCGCCCGTCCCGGCGGTCGTCGGCACCGCAACGAGCGGTAAGCCGTGAAGGAGCCGCGGGTCGTGGTAGCCGAGGGCCAGGACGTCGCCCTCGTTGCGGACGTGGAGCGACACCGCCTTCGCCGTATCCATCGACGATCCGCCGCCGACGGGAACAACGATCGTGCCGTGGGTCCCGAACGCCGCCAGTGCTGCGCTCCCCCGCTCGACCGACGACGTCCCGGGGTTTGGCTCGACCTCGGCGAAGACGCCCATCGCGATCCCGCCCGCTTCGAGGGACTGGCGAACGGCATCGATGACGCCGGCCAACACCACGCCGCGGTC
Source organism: Chloroflexota bacterium (assembly GCA_031369845.1). GTDB lineage: Bacteria > Chloroflexota > Limnocylindria > Limnocylindrales > CSP1-4 > CF-46. The sequence continues at coordinate 2,716 of JANMPL010000115.1, read as the reverse complement.
GGTCACGATGAATGCCCGGCGTCCGCGGGCCTCCCGGACGAGATCGGGCAAGAGGGCGACCGCGCCGCGGCCAAAGCGGATCCGGTCCCGCACCACCAGGTCAAGGGCGCTATCGGCCAGGCTCATGAGGCCACCACCGTATCGGTCGAGGTGTCGCGACGGACCGTCAGCCAGCGGCGGCAGCCGGCGGCGTGGAACCACCGCTCGGTTGTCACGCCATCGGGGTTCTCGAACATCCAGACCTCGTCGAAGTTGCGGGCATCGTCGCCTTCGATCCAGTCTGGGACCGGCCGCCGCTCGCCGCCGAACGCAAACTCGTCGATCGGGCGTGGGCCGCAGCGTGGACACGTCAGCCAGAGCATCAGCGCGTCCCCGTCGAGCCCTGGTCGGCGAGAACATGGTCGCGCGCGAATCGGTCGAGCGCGAACGGCGCGATGAGCTCCGGCATCCGGTCCCTGGCAATGAGCTCCGCCATCGCCTCGCCGGCGGCCGGGATCGCCTTGAAGCCCCACGTCCCCCAACCGGTGGTCACGAGGAACCCGTCGACGCCGGTGAAGCCCATGATCGGCGAGAAGTCGGCCGAGATGTCACAGCTGCCCGCCCACTGCCGAAGGATTCGCATGTTGCGCAGGAACGGCAGGAGATGGCTGACCTTGTACGAGTAACTGCGCAGGGCAGCGAACGAGGACTGGCGGGAGTACGACGGCTGGGCGTCGAACTCCGCCCCGATCAACATCTGGCCTCGTTCGGTCTGGGAGACATAGCAGAACAGCTCGGTGTCACTGACGATCTTCTCGAACCCCTGGGCGTAGTTGTTGGTGACGAAGGCATGGAGCGGGTGCGTCCGGACCGGCAGGCGAACACCCGCCTGCGCCGCGAGAGCCGTCACTCGGCCGCCCGTCGCGCTAAGGACGATACCCGCGGCGATCGGCCCGCGCGCGGTCTCCACGCCGACGACTCGATCCCCGTCGCGGAGTATCCCTGTCACGGGCGTGTGCTGAATGACGTGGACGCCTCGCGCCATCGCCCCTGAGGCGAACGCCCAGGCGACCCGGTCGTGGCGTGCGTTCGCCGCCCGGAGATGGTGCGAGGCGCCCAGGACCGGGTAGCGACCGCCGCCGGTCAGATCGATCTGGGGAACCATTTCCTTGATCTCGGCCGGGGTGACCATCACCGTCTCGGCGCCGCAGGCTGCGTTGAGGAGGCATCTCGCCCGCTCCGCGCGAAGCGCCATCTCCGTGTGGGCGAGCCAGATCAGGCCCTTCGTGTGGTGGAGGATCGCGGCGCCGGTCTCGTCCTCGAGCGCCGCGTACATCTCGAGGCTGTGCTCGTAGAAGCGGATCGCCTCCGGGATCCCGTAGTTCGCCCGGATGATCGTCGTGTTCCGACCGGTATTACCCGAGGCGATGTAGTCGGCTTCGACGACCGCAACGTTCGACATCCCGTGGCGGGTCGCGAGGTAGTAGGCGGTCGCGAGCCCGTGGCCGCCGCCGCCGACGATGACGACATCGTAGGCCGCCTTCGGCTCGTCCCAGCGCAACGGCTGGAGCGTGTCGACGAGCTCGTTCATTCGTTCATCCCAGCCGTCCGGCCAGCTCGTCGGCGTAGGCGGCTGGGGCGAGGAGCAGCGCGCCGCCGGTCACGCGGAGCCACAGCTTCGACGGCACGCCGGCGACGTTTCCCTGGGCGACGGTTGGGCGGTCGTCGGGCAGTGGCCATTCGACGCGCGGCAGGACCCACGCCTCGAATTCCTCGGCCGTCAGCCACGTGCCGACAAACCCTGACTCCTCCACGACGATGGCGTCGGCGTCGTCGATCTCGACGCGGCGCGCACCCAGGGCGAGCGCGTCGTCGGGAGCAAGGCGAAGGACGGTGACGTCGCGATCGCCCCACCATGAGGCGCGATCGAGTGCGGCCGGGTCGGCGACGACCCGCAGGCCGTGCATCGGCTCAAGCGCGGGCACGGCGACCCTCGGGGTCGTAGAACGGGGTGGGCGCGACGACCGCCTCGCGGCCCTCGATCTCGACGCGATCCGGGAACGGCGTCCGCTTCAGCCAGCCGAGCAGAACCGCGTGGCCGAGAACCGGCGAGGTCCAGCTGCCGGTCACATGCCCGACGATCTCGCCTGCCGACCAGATCGGGGCGCCTTCGGTCGGCGCCTCGCCCGGCATCGTGAAGGCCCTGAGCCGACGGTGATCCGGTAGCGGCGCTGTCCGAGCAAGCGACGGCTTGCCGATGAAGAACGGCTTCTCCATCCGGACCGCCCAGTCCATCCCGAGCCGCCGCGGGGTCGAGTCCATCTCCGAGTCCATCCCGACGATGACGTGGCCCTTCTCGAGGCGCAGCCCGAACAGCGCCTTGAGGCCGTGCGGCCGGATCCCGAGGTCGCCCCCTAGCGACATGAGCGCCTGCCACAGCTCGACGGCGCGATTGATCGGGTGGTGGAGCTCGAACGCGACCTCGCCGGTGAAGCTCAGCCGCATGACGTGGCACGGGACGCCCGCCACGTCGACGTGAACATGACCGTGGAAGCTCGGCGGCTCTTCCAGGCCGGCCCGCTGGAGCAGCTGGCGGGCAAGGGGACCCGAGACGTTGATCGCGGCGAGGGACATCGTCTGGTCGAGGACGTTGACGCGGAGGCCCCACGTCTCGACCCAGTCGCGGACCCACATCTCGGCGTTGGCGGCGCCACCCGACGTGAAGCTCAGGACGAAC
>JANMPL010000102.1:0-3688 GCA_031369845.1 Chloroflexota bacterium | reverse complement strand
TGCGGCGACGTTCGGCTTCTTCGTCTTCGCCTCGGCAGGCCTGCCCGGGCTGTCGGGCTTCGTCGGCGAGTTCCTCGCCCTCGTCGGGGCGTTCCTGTTCCACCCGGGGGCCGCCGCGATCGCCACGTTCTGCATGATCCTCGCCGCCGGCTACCTGCTCTGGATGTACCAGCGGGTCGCCTTCGGGGAGCTGTCCGACTTCCTCCGCGGCCTCGGCAATCACCTGACCGACATGACGCCGGTCGAGATCCTGACGCTGGCGCCGCTCGCCGCCCTCGTCGTCGCCTTCGGCATCGCGCCGGGCCTGCTCCTCGATCTCGTCCAGGGCTCGGTCGCCAACGTCCTCAGTGACGTCGCCGCCGGCAGCCCGATCCCGATCGCGCCGGAAGTCGGCCTCATCGCGATCGTCATCCCGATTGCCTACGTGATCATCCGGATCATCTACCTCGGCTACGCCGAGACGCGCGACCCGCTCGAGGCCGGCGGGGCCGCCCGATGACCGAGCACGACCTCGCGATCGTCGCGCCGCTCGTGACCGCGGTCGGCGTTGCGATCGCCGTCCTCCTCATCGACCTCATCCTGCCCGGCCGGCAAGACGCCGCCGTCGCTGTCGCCCTGGGCGGGCTGGCGATCGTCGCCGCGGCCACACTGCTCGCCAACGGGAACCCGGGCGACGCGTTCGGTGGCGTCTATAGGGTCGATCCGCTGACCACGTTCCTCGACGTGCTGTTCGTGTCGATCGTGGCGCTGACGATCGTCTTCGCGCCGGACTATCTCGAGCCGCGCGGCCTGCCCGTCGCCGAGTTTGCCGTCGTCCTCGTCTTCGCGATGACCGGGGCGATGCTCCTCGCCGCCGCGACGGACCTCCTCCTGCTTTTCCTCGGGCTCGAGCTCATGGTCCTGCCGGGCTACATGCTGGCCGCCTATCACAAGACCGACGGCTACTCGACCGAGGGGGCGATCAAGTACTTCCTGCTCGGGTCGTTCAGCTCGGCGATCTTCCTCTTCGGGCTGTCACTCGTCTGGGGCCTGACCGGGACGACTCGCGTTGACGGTGTCGCGGATGCACTCCTCGGCGTGGCGGCCGGGACGATGGCGTTCTCGCCGGGTCTGGCGATGGGCTTCGCGTTCATGACGACCGGTGTCGCCTTCAAGATCGCCGCGGTGCCGTTCCACTACTGGACGCCTGACGCGTACCAGGGCTCGCCAACACCTGTCACCGGCTACCTCTCGGTCGGGCCGAAGATCGGGGCCTTCGCGCTGATCATCCGGCTCTTCGTCGAGGCGTTGGGGCCGCTCAAGGCCGACTGGCTGCCAGTCGTCATCGTCCTCGCCGCCCTGACGATGACCCTCGGCAACCTCGTCGCGCTGACCCAGGACAACGTCAAGCGGATGCTCGCCTACAGCTCGATTGCCCACACCGGCTACATGCTCGTCGGCCTAGCGGCGTTCGCCGGCGGCCAGCAGCTGGGGCTCGAGGGGCTCCTCTTCTACGGCGCGGCCTACACGTTCATGAACCTCGGCGCGTTTGCGGTGATCGCCGCGCTCCAGAAGCGGGCCGGGGTCACGTCCAGCCTCGACACGTTCGCCGGGCTCGGGCGGCGGGAGCCGCTGCTCGGCATCCTCATGACGCTGTTCCTGCTGTCGCTGACGGGCATTCCGCCGACCGCCGGCTTCTTCGCGAAGGCGATCGTCATCCTCGCGGCCGTCCAGGCCGGCGGCTGGGTGGCGTTCCTCGCGGTCATCATGATGCTCAACGCAGCTGTCGCCGCGTTCTACTACCTCCGCGTCGTCGTGTACATGTTCATGCGAGACCCGGCAAGCCAGGCCCCGCCGCTCCGACACGGACGGCTCCTGTGGGGCGGCCTGGCGGTCACGACCTCGCTGACGATCCTGTTCGGCTTCTTTCCTGGTTTGATCCTCGGCATTATCGGCCAGGCCGCGGCAGCCGTCGGCGGCTAGGCGCGAGTCGCGGCTGGCGCTGCTCGCGCCTAGGGCGTGACCTCGACGCCGGGCAGGATCTTGGCGAGCCCGCGGACCATCGTCTCCGCCCCGATGCCGCCGGAGGCGGCGTCCTGGACGATGCCCTCCTTGTCGATCCAGTAGTGCATCGGCAGGGCGAACGCACCCCATCCCTGTTGGGCCGCACCGTCTGTGTCGAGGCCGAGCGGCAACGTCGAGTCCAGGCCCTGGGCAAACGCCAGCACCGTCTCTTCGTCTTCCCGGATATCCACGGCGATGACCACGAGGCCCTGCTCCGTGTAGCGGTCGGCGAACCCCTGCATCAGCGGGAACTCCGTTTTGCTCGGCTCGGAGGTCGTCTGCATGAAGTTGATCCAGACCGGTTGGCCCTTGAGGACAACGAGATCGATCGTGCCGCCACCGACCTGGGGGACGATGAGGCTGGGAGCCGGCTCGCCCACATGGAAATTGGCGACCCCGCCTGATCCGCCGCTCGCGACGGGCGACGACGACCCGCCCGACGGGACGGCACCCGAGCTCGGCGCCCCGCTCGCAACGGCCGCTGGCGACGCGGAGGCGGAGGCGCGAGGCCCGCCCGGATCGGGCCCGACGAAGATGAAGGCGACCAGAAGCACGAGCGCGACGATGACGCCGGCTCCGAGGCCGGCGGCAATCGAGAGCCGGGATCCCATCCCCGGGAGAGTACCAGTACGAGCGGGTCACGGGCGGGTCGGGAGACTCGCTGGTAGGATGCCGACCCGTGGGTAGGCTTTCCATCTCGCTTCGCAGCCGCCTCCTGCCGGCGATCCTGACCGCGACCGGCGTGTCCCTGATCGCCGGCGGTCTGTTGTCGTACACGGGCGCCGCCGGGCTCGATGCGCCAACGGCGTCGCCGACGACCGTGGCGGTCGTCCCGACGCCCACCTTCACCCTCCCGACGTTCCCACCCGAATCGGGCTCGCCGCTGCCAAGTGCGTCGTTGACCGCCGTCGTCGACCGCGTCGCCACCCGGGTCGTGGTACCGGCTCTCCGGATCGATCTGCCGGTGATCAAGCCGGCCGGCGGCGCCGACGCGTACCCGCAGTGCAACGTCGCGATGTATATCCAGCAGCTGCACCAGCCCGGCCAAGGGGGAGCAACCTATCTGTACGCTCACGCTCGCGACGGGATGTTCGGGCCGATCTACGAGCTGGCCATGGTGAAGAAGCGGCCGAACACGATGAAGGGGATGCTGGTCGAGGTCTACACGAACGACGACCTGCTCTTCTCCTACCAGATCGTCGAGGTCCGGCTCAATCAGCTGAACCTGATCGATGCTCAGAATGCGACGAGCGAGGAGATGTGGCTCCAGACCTCGGAGGGCAAGAAGGGCACGCCGGGCAAGACCCAGCTCAAGGCGATCCCGATCGGCCTGCCGCTGCCCGCGGACCACGCCGCCGCCAACCCGGTCCCGAAGCCCGTCAACTGCAAGTAGCGCGCGGCGTCGCGCCTCAGATCCAGTCGATCCGGCGGAGGACGACTGCGAGCCCGCCGGCCGCGACGATCGAGGCGAGGGCGACGAACCAGAAGCCGAGGCCCTCCTGGCCGGCGAAGGCAGGCGTCGCCTCGCTCATCCCGAAGATGCCCCCGACGGCGCCGATTCCGGCGACGATGACCGTGACACCGGTCAGACGCTTCATGATCCGCGACAGGTTGTTGTTGATCGTCGAGAGGTAGATGTCGAGCG
>JANMPL010000077.1:0-2968 GCA_031369845.1 Chloroflexota bacterium | reverse complement strand
CCACGAGTTGTTCGCCGAGATCCTCGGGCCGATGGCGTCGCGGAGCTCCGCCTCGGACCGCGGAGGGTCCCGGCGTGGACCGCGCGGGCTGCGCGGGCCATCGGGTTGGCCGCGCGGCCGGGATGGGCGAGGCGCCAGGCCACGAACGCGGCTCCGGCCAGCGAGATCGCGGCCGACGTCAGGGCCCCACCGATGAGCAGGGGCCGCGGCAGCTCGCGGCGATCGTCGGTTGGGTCGTCGAAAGCGAGGGGATCGAAGGTGTCGGCGGGCGCGGCCGGTGCGACGAATGGGATGACGCTGCCCTCGGCGCCGACGGCGGCGGGCATCCGAAGGGCCGCGGCGGCCTCGGCCAATCGGGCCGCGAGCCGTTCCTCGAATCGGAACGACGGGTGGACGCGGACGAGGGCGCGGCGCAATCGATCCGAAGCGAGGCGGAGCTCCGGGGCGATCACGGTGTCGGCCGGGCCCAGATCGGTCCCCACTCGGGCGAGAACGCTCTCGAGGTAGCGGTCGGTCAGCAGCGCCTCGACCTCAACAGCGTCGCGTTCGAACGCCGTCATCGACCGGCGCCGCCGCGACCGAGGTCGCGAGCGACGGTCCGCAGCGCCCGATGGAGGAGGACCCGTACGGCGCCTTCCGAACGTCCGAGGACACCGGCGATCTCCGCAGTCGACATCTCCTCGACGAACCGCAGCACGACGGCGCGGCGCCGGTCGGCGGGCAGCCGGCCAACGGCTAGCCATGCCGCTGCCGCCTCGTCGCGAGTCGCGGCACTGCGTTCGACGTCGAGTGGGTCGGCCACGACGGCGGCGGCCTCGATCGGTGCCTGCGGGTGACGCCGGCGGCCGCGCCGCTGGTTCGCGACGACATTGCGCGCAATCCGGAAGAGCCAGACGCGGAACGTCGAGGCGCCCTCGCCGTCGGCCGGCCTGGCACGCTCTTCGAACCGGTCGAGGTTCGTGAGAGCTGCCAGGAACGTCCGTTCCGTCGCGTCCTCGGCTTCGTGATGATCGCCGAGCTCGTAGAAGGCGAAGCTGTACACCTGGGCCAGGTACCTGCGATAGAGGGCGTCGAAGTTGGTGGGGTCCTCGCGGGCCTCCTCGACAAGTGAGCGGTCCCGATCGAGGTGGGTGACGCGAGGCGAGCCGGTCTCTCCCTCCGGTCTCACTCTTCCAAACACCGACCGAGCCATCGCGTTACACGCCCCGGTCGAGGCGGAGGTGCTGGATCTCGCCGCTCACGACATGCCGTTCCTCGCCGGGCACGCCGGCGGCCGCGACGACGAGCGCGCCGCTCTCGGGGTCAACGCGGAGCGCGCTGACGACCTCCTCCCCACCGTCTTGGCCGATGAGCCGAACGAGGCGGCCGCTCGTCAGCTGGCGTTCCGCCCAACCGGCGTCGTCGAACACGCCGCCGCGGAGCCGCTCGATCATGGTCTCGAGGGCTCTCGTGAACGCCTCGAGCAACGCCGCGGTCTCGATCCGCCGCTCGCCGGCGAGAGCCCGGAGCGACGTCATACGGTCCGCGAGCTCGGCTGGGAACTCGTCCGCCGGCCAGTCTGCGTTGATCCCGATCCCGACGACCGCCCGGGGATCCTCCGTCCCCAGCCCGTCGGTCTCGCCGAGCACGCCGGCCAGCTTCAGAACAACCCCGTCGTCGTCGACCACCATGTCATTCGGCCATTTCAAGCGGACGGTCCCGGGTGCCAGCCCCGCGACTTCTTCGGCCGCGTCGGCCATCGCGAGACTCGTGACCGCCGCCAGCCGCCAGACCCGATCCGGGGCGAGCCAGGTCGGCCGGAAGCCAAGCGACAGCAGGAGCGCGTGACCGGCCGGCGCCGTCCAGGTCCGACCCTCGCGGCCGCGCCCCGCCGACTGCTCGTCGGCGATAGCCAGGCAGACCTCCGCAACGCCGTCGGCCAGCCAGCCGCGGACCACGTCGTTCGTCGAGCTGACGACATCGAAGCGCTCCTGGCGGGCGAGGAACGGCGACTGGATCATCAGCCTGCCGCGGCGGCTTCGATCGTCTCCGGACGCTCGAGCTCGAAGGCCTCGTGGAGGGCGCGAACCGCGGTCTCGAGGGCGTCCTCGGCGATGATCGTCGTGATCCGGATCTCCGAGGTCGAGATCATCTCGATGTTGACGCCGGCGTCCGCCAGGGCGGCGAACATCCGGGCGGCGTAGCCGGGCGCGTTCTGGATCCCTGCGCCGACGATCGACACCTTCGCCACCGACGAATCCGTGGTCATCTCGCGGAAGCCGAGCTCGCGGGCCACCGGATCGAGGATCCGCTTCGCCTTCGCCAGCTCGACCTGGGGAATCGTGAAGCTCAGGTCTGTCGCTCCGCCGTGGCCGATGTTCTGGACGATCATGTCGACGTTGATGCCGGCTTCCGCGAGCGGCTGGAAGACCGATGCCGCCACGCCCGGCTTGTCCGGCACCTCGACGAGCGTGATCTTGGCGACGTTGCGGTCGTGGGCCAGGCCGCGAACCTTGTTCCGCTGTTCCACGAACGGGTCCTCCTTGATGAGCGTGCCGGGGGCGTCCTCAAACGAACTGAGGACTTCGATGACGACGCCATTCACCCAGCCGAGCTCGACCGCCCGCGTCTGCATGACCTGGGCGCCCTGGTGCGCGAGCTCGAGCATCTCCTCGTAGCCGACGATGTCGAGCTGGCGGGCGGTAGGGACGAGACGCGGGTCGGCGGTGAAGATGCCACGGACGTCGGTGAAGATCTGGCAGCGGTCGGCGGCAAGACGGGCCGCGAGGGCGATCGCCGTCGTGTCGGAGCCACCGCGGCCGAGCGTGGTGATGTCGGTGGCGTGCACGTCGTCGCCCTCGGTTCGGCCCTGGAAGCCCGCGATGATCACGACCTTGCCGGCCTCGACCTCGCGACGGATGCGCGCCGGTTCGATGCTCGCGATCCGGGCCTTGCCGTGGCGGCGGTCCGTCGTGATGCCGGCTTGCGG
>JANMPL010000452.1:0-4569 GCA_031369845.1 Chloroflexota bacterium | reverse complement strand
CGGCCGGCGTCACCTTGATGGTGGCCTACAACAAGCGCTATGACCCGGCATATCTTCGATTCCAGGATGAGGCGTCCGCCCTGACCGACGCCCGACTTCTGCGCGTCACCACGTTCGAGTCACCATTCCAGCCGTACGTGGCGCACTATCCTCTAGCGCCGATCTCGCGACCGGCGGAGTCCCACATCGAGCGGCTCCAGGCGGAAACAGCGGCGAGCATCACCGCGGCGATCGGGGATGCCGACGAGTTCCTGCGGCGGGCCTACCACGCCGTCCTGCTCGACACGCTCGTGCATGAGCTGAACGCCGTGAGGGGTCTGCTCGGCGAGCCGGATCGCCTGGACTACGTCGACCTCCGCGAGGGCAGCCTGACCGCGATGCTGCGCTTCGGGAGCGTGCCGGTCGCGATCCACTGGATCGACCTGCCGGGCATTGCCCGTTACAAGATGGAGTTCGCGCTGTATGCGCCGAATCGCCGGGTGACCCTTACGTTCCCGTCGCCATTCCTGCGCAACGAGCCGACCATTCTCGAGGTCGAGGCGGGCGAGGCCGGCACCGCGCGCTCGCACGTCTCACAGGAGATCGTGTCCTACGAGAGCGGGTTCAAGCGCGAACTGATCGCGTTTCACGACTCCGTGGTCAACGGCACGAGACCAGTGACCTCCGGGGCGGATGCGATGCGGGACATCGCCCTGTGCCAAGCGATCATCGAGTCGTCCCGGACCGGTCGACCGGTCGACCAGCCCAGTCGACCGGCATGAGTTCGACCGCCTCGGAGACTGGGAACGGCATCGTCGTCGCCAATGCTCCGGTCAGCTACGGCGCGTTCGAGCTGACCGTCGGCATCGATCCGAACGTGCCCGACGGACGCCAGGTTCTCGACGAGGTGGCGGCGGCCGGCTACGCCGGTATCGACCTTGGGCCCGTGGGCTTCCTCGGCGACGACACGGAGCTGGGCGAGCGCCTGGCGGCACGCCAGCTCGGCCTGGCCGGCGCGTACCTCGAATTGCCATACGCGGACCACGAGGCGCTCGGTCGCGCCCTGCCGGCGCTCGATTCCATCCTGGACACTTTCGACGCAGCCGCGCCGCAGCGGGTGGGGCCGCCACCCCGGCCCACACTGGCCGACAGCGGCAACGAGATCCGTCGAGCACGTCCCGGTCGAGCCGTCGACGACCGCAGCATCGGCCTCGATGCCGATGCCTGGAAGCGGTTCGGCGTTGGCCTCAGCGACGTGGTCACTCGGTGCCGCGATCGAGGGTACGAACCCACCTTCCATCACGAGACCGGGACCTACGTCGAAGCTCCCTGGGAGATCGAACGGGTGCTCGAGCTCACGGACATCGGTCTGTGCCTGGACACCGGCCACCTGCTCCTCGGCGGCGGCGATCCCGTGTCCGCGATCGGCGCCTGGGGCTCGCGCATCAACCATGTGCACCTGAAGGACGCCCGGCGATCGGTGATGGGGGAGATCATCGCAGACGGCGGGCAGGCTAACGAGATCTGGTCACGTGAAGCGTTTCCGGCGCTCGGTCAGGGCGACCTGGACGTCGACGGCGTTCTTGCAGCCCTGGCCGGGATCGGCTACCGCGGGTGGCTCGTCGTTGAGCAGGACACCCTCCCTCGGACAAGGGAGCGGTTCGAGCTCGCGGCGGCTGATCAGCGGGCGAACCGAGAATACCTGGCGCGGCGCGGGCTATGAGCGAGCGCGTGTTTCGCCTTGGACTGATCGGCGCGGGCCGCATGGGTCGGACCCATCTGCGTGCTCTCGAGGGCTCGACGGAGGTCTCCGTGACCGCGGTCGTCGAACCAGTCCCAGCGGCGCGCTCCACGATCGCGGGCACCGGGCGGGCCGTCTTCGAGGATGTCGCCCAGCTGCTTGACGCGGGCAAGATCGACGGTGTGCTGATCACCGCTCCGAGCGACCGCCACCTGGAGATCGTGACGCAGGTCGCGGCAGCGGGCCTGCCGATCCTCTGCGAGAAGCCGTGTGGTCTGTCGAGCGCGGAGATCCGCGCGGCCGCAGAAGCCGTCGAGCGCCACGACGTTCCGTTCCAGGTGGCCTACTGGCGACGCTATGTGCCGGCCCTGCAGGCGCTCCGGACGCGCATCCGGGATGGTGAGCTTGGCGACACGCACCTGTTCGCCAGCTTCCAATGGGACGGTCAGCCGCCTGCCGCCGCCTTCCGCGCCCACAGCGGCGGCATCTTCATCGACATGGGCGTCCACGAGTTCGACCAGATCCGGTGGCTCAGCGGTCAGGAGATCGGTGAGTTGAACGTGGTCTCGCCTCCCCTCAGCGAGGAAGTCGCGGACGGGAGGGACGTCGACAGTGCCCAGGCGATCGCGCCCCTGTCAGGAGGCGCGACCGCGTTTGTCTCGTTGGGCCGCTATTTCCCCGGCGGGGACATGGCCCGGATCGAGGTGTTCGGGACGCGCGACGCGGTGCGCATCGACTTCCTGGGTCCGAAAGACGGCGAGCAAGCCCAGCTCGACGCGCTCGTGCGCCAGGCCGAAGGCTTCGCGACGTTCGCGACTGGCGGGCCGCGCTCCGGCGCCTCGATCCAGGACGCTGCGGCGGCACTCGAGGCGGCCGAGCGAGCTCTGGCCGAGATCCGGCCCCTTCATGTGGCAGTTGGGGGCGGCGGATCGTGACCGGGATCCCCGATCTGCGCATCGGGATCGTCGGCTACGGGACGATGGGCCGGGCCCACAGCTACGGCTACCGCGCCGCGCCGAACGTCGCGACGCTGCCGATGCGACCGATCGTCAAGTTGATCTCGGGTCGCGATGAGGCCGCCGTTGCGGCGGCGGCGGCCACCTATGGCGCGGAAGGCTGGACTACCGACTGGCGCGAGCTCGTCGGGCGTGCCGACATCGACATGGTCGACATCTGTACCCCGCCCGGCACCCATGCGGAGATCGCCGAGGCGGCCGCCGCCGCCGGTAAGGCGGTCCTGTCGGAGAAGCCGCTCGGGGCGACCTACGAGCAAGCGCACGCGGCGTGGGTGGCGGTCGCGCGGGCGGGCGTGCGCAATGCGATCGGGTTCAACTACCGGCGCCTGCCCGCCGTCTCCCTGATGCGCCGGATGATCACCGACGGCACGATCGGCGACGTTCGCCTGTGGCGGGCGATCTGGCTGTCCGACGAGTTCACGGATCCGGCCACGCCGTTCGACTGGCGGTTCGACCGGTCGATGGGCGGCACCACGATCGCGGATCTTGGGAGCCATCTTATCGACATGGCCCTGTGGATGGTCGGGCCGATCCGGGAGGTCGTTGCCCAGTCGGACACGTTCATCAGGACACGACCGGTGCCGGACGGCGAGCGTCCGGTCACCATCGACGATGCCTCGTCGGCGCTTTTCCAATTCGAAAGCGGCGCGAGGGGGACGATCGAGATGGCCAGGATGGCGGTCCGCCGACCCTGCGACTTCACCGTCGAGGTGAATGGGTCGAAGGGCACGCTGGTGTTCGACTACCCGCGCATGAACGAGCTGCGCTACGGCGACGCAGGCGACGATCCCGGGCTGTACGGCATGCGGCGCATCCGGGCCGAACACCCCAGTCACCCGTACGCGGCGCTCGGCTGGCCGATCGGCCAGGGCATCGGCTACGGCGAGACGTTCGTGAATCAGGCCGTCGACCTGGTGCGCGACTGGCCTAGCGGTACCTGGACGCCGAGCTTTGCCGACGGACTGGCCGTCCAGGCCGTGTGCGACGCGATGGAGCTGTCGGCCGGCGAAAAGCGATGGGTCAGCGTCGCGGAGATCGCGAATGCTCGAGGAGGGCCATGAGGAAGAGCCAGGTCGAATCGCCAGCGTAAGTCGCGCATTCAACCGATCGACGCCGGGCAGCACACCGTATTGACACCCATGAGCGGCATTACCAGACTCGGCGCGTCGTAGAGGTACGAGGAGGAGTGGCAGTGATCCAGCGTTCAACACGAGCCCGGCTTGTTCTGTCGGGCCTCGTCTTTGCCCTCGCGCTTGGCGCCTGCAATCAGGCGACAGCGGTTCCCAGCGGTAGCTCCGGGTCGGCACCCGGCCCGGCGGTCACGGTCGCGATGATCACACACGAGACTCCCGGCGACACGTACTGGGACATCATTCGGGCCGGCGCCAACGCGGCAGCCCAGAAGCATGGGGTCACCCTGAAGTATTCGAGCGACCCTGACTTCACGAAGCAAGCCACGCTGGTCCAGAACGCGATCGATTCGAAGGTCGACGGGATTGCGATGACGGCAGCGGGACCATCGGCATTGACCGCCGTCGTCCAGGCGGCGAATACCGCCGGCGTGCCCGTTGTGATGTTTGATTCGGGCATCGAAGACTGGCAGCAAATGGGCGCGATGATGTATTTCGGATCTGACGAATACATCGCCGGCCAGGCCCTGGGCAAGCGAATCGCCACAGACGGCGGCAAGAAGGTCCTGTGCGTGATCCACCAGGAGGGCTCGACGGCCCTCGAGGCACGCTGCAAGGGCGTCGGCGAGGGCGTGGCCAGCGAGAACATGCAGGTCAATGGAACCGACGATGCGTCGGTGAACGCATCGATCGTGGCCAAGCT
>JANMPL010000161.1:0-13302 GCA_031369845.1 Chloroflexota bacterium | reverse complement strand
CCGCGTCGTCGCGATGCTCGATGGCGTCGACGATCAGCCGGCCGATCTCCCGCATCTCGTCGGGGCCCATGCCGCGCGAGGTGACCGCAGGCGTTCCGACTCGGATCCCCGACGAGGTGTTGGCCGGCTGGCTATCGAACGGGATCTGGTTCTTGTTTACGGTGATCCCGATCTCGTCGAGGAGGTGCTCGGCCTCCTTGCCGGTCACGCCGAGCGACATCACGTCGGCGAGCATCAGGTGGTTGTCGGTGCCGCCCGAGACGAGTCGGGCACCGCGGCCGGTCAGCGTCTCGGCGAGGACCGCCGCGTTCTCGACGGTCCGGCGTTGATCGCGCCGGAACTCGTCGCCGAGGGCAAGCTTGAAGGCCACCGCCTTGCCGGCGATGACGTGCATCAGCGGCCCGCCCTGGACGCCGGGGAAGACAGTCTTGTCGACGGTGGCCGCGAGAGTGGTCTTTACCGTCGGGAAGCGCGCAGCGTCGACCGCCGCCGGCAGCTCAAGGCGGCTGAAGATGAGTCCACCGCGCGGTCCACGGAGCGTCTTGTGCGTGGTCGTCGTGACGATGTCAGCATGCGGGAAAGGCGACGGATGGACACCGGCCGCTACCAGGCCCGCGATGTGGGCCATGTCGACGAAGAGCAGCGCACCGACGCCGTGGGCGATCGCGGCCATCCGCTCGAAGTCGATGATCCTCGGGTAGGCCGAGGCTCCGGCGACGATGAGCTTCGGGCGGACCTCCTCGGCCTGGGCAGCCAGGGCGTCGTAGTCGATCCGTTCCGTGTCCTCGCGGACGCCGTACGCGTTGACCTCGTACAGCTTGCCGCTGAAGTTCAGCTTCATGCCGTGGGTCAGGTGCCCGCCCTGATCGAGCTTCATTCCGAGAATCGGGTCACCGGGCTCGAGGACGCTGAAATACGCGGCCATGTTCGCCTGGGCCCCGGAGTGCGGTTGGACGTTGACGTGCTCCGCGCCCGGGAAGAGCGCCAACGCCCGCTCCTGGGCGAGCGTCTCGGCGACGTCGACGTACTCGCAGCCGCCGTAATAGCGCTTGCCGGGCAGTCCCTCGGCGTATTTGTTCGTGAGCCAGCTGCCCTGGGCTTCCATCACCGCAGCAGATGTGTAGTTCTCGCTTGCGATCAGCTCGATCTTGTCGTGCTGTCGGCGGCGTTCGCCGAGCATCGCCTCCCAGAGCTCCGGGTCGACCGCCGAGATCGGCGCGCTGCCGAGGCCCGCGCGCTCGGAGATGGTCATCGCTCGCCTCCTCGTCTGGACGCCCTCTCGTCGGCCGCTATCTTCCCACGAACCCGGCCGCCGACGGGCTCGACGAGGCGTTATCGTCGGGGCGATCGCCCGTTGAGGGGCAGAGCGCGCGGACGAGAGCGCGGACGGAAGCGCGGACGAGGAGTCGCCGTTGATCGGGTTCGGGGCGTGCTTCTGGGCCCACGGGGCGACGTGGCCGGAGATGCGCGACGCAGCAATAGCCGCCGAGGCCGCGGGCTTCGACTCCCTCTGGACCGACGACCACCTCATCAACGACATGGGCGATCCCGAGATCCCGGTGTTCGAGGGCTGGACGACGCTGGCCGCCTGGGCCGCCGTCACGAGCCGGCCACGGCTCGGGTTGCTCGTTGGGGCGGCGCCGCTGCGGGACGCCGGGCTGCTTGCCAAGTTGGCGATCACAGTCGACCACATCAGCGGGGGGCGCGTCACGCTCGGGCTCGGTAGCGGCTGGTTGGCTCAGGAATATGAGCGGTTCGGGATCGGGTTCGGAGGCGGCGAGGAGCGGGCCGACCGGCTCGACGAGCTCGCGACCGTGGTCCGTCGGCTCTTCGACGGCGAGCGGGTGACGCACCATGGCCGCCATTACGACCTCACCGACGCCCTCGCCGAGCCTCGCCCGGTCCAGGCCCACCTGCCGATCCTCATCGGTGGCTCTGGCCCGCGCCGCACGCTCCGGACAGTCGCTCGGATCGCCGACATGTGGAACATGCCGGATGGCTCGCCGGCGCAGTTCGTCGAGCGGGACGCGATCCTGCGCGGGCATGCGGCAGCTGTCGGTCGGGACGAGTCGACGATCGCGCGAACGATCCTCGTCTACGGGGCGATCCGCGATCATGCGGTCGCCGCCGAAGCCGCTCTCCTCTCGCGGACGGGGCGGTTTCCCGGCACGCTCGTCGATCCGCCGCTCGTCGGTGATGCGGGCGCCCTGGCGGACCGTCTCCTCCCCTACCTCGCGGCCGGCGTCAGCGAGGTCATGTTCGGGTTCTACGCACCATTCGACCTCGAGACCGTCGGCCGGCTGGGGGAGTTGCGCGCCGCGCTGGCGGCGGTTGACGGCGCACGCGGGCCTGCTTAGCCCGTCGGCTCCGGGAGGCCCGCCTCCCTGAGAATCCGGGCGATCGCGTCGGCCGGGATCGCGCCCGCCCGCAGGATTCGGGGCGTGGGGGTCGAGCAGTCGACGACCGTCGAGGGCGGGCCGCCACGGGCCGGACCTCCGTCGAGGATGAGATCGATCGCCGCGCCGAGCTGGTCGCGGATCTCCGCAGCGTCGGACGCCTCAGTCAGGCCCGAGACGTTGGCGGACGTGACCGGGAAGGGCCCCAAGGCGGCCGCGAGCGCCCGCGGCGTCGGATGGTCAGGCAGGCGAAGACCGACGGTCGACCGTCCGCCCGTGAGCTCCGGCGGCAGGGCCGCATTCGGGCTCTGGGCCACAACGATCGTCAGACCG
Source organism: Chloroflexota bacterium (assembly GCA_031369845.1). Taxonomy (GTDB): domain Bacteria; phylum Chloroflexota; class Limnocylindria; order Limnocylindrales; family CSP1-4; genus CF-46. The sequence goes on along the minus strand of JANMPL010000161.1, from coordinate 10,573 downwards.
CCGGGCCAGAACGCCGCCGCCAGGGCGGAACCGGCGGGCGGCCACTCGACGAACTCGCGAGCCTGGTCAGCATCGGCGAGGAGCAGCATGACGGCGCGGTCGCTCGGTCGGCGCTTGGCGGCAAAGAGTCGATCGACGCCGCCGGGCGAAGCGATGTCGACCGCGAGGCCGTAAACCGTGTCGGTCGGCAGCGCCACGATCCCGCCCGCCTTCAGGATGCGAATCGCCTCGGCGTGGCCGGCATCACCGTCCGGCACGATCCGCGGGAGGACGGTCACGCCGTCGCGGCGAGGTCGGCGGCCGCTCGTGCCTCCGCCGTCAGGCGCACCGAGGCGCGGGCCGCCACGTCCGGCCCGGCGAGGACGAGCCGCTCGATGAGCTCGGCGACGCCTTCGTCCGCGAGGGACGGCGCGATGTAGCGGGCGGCAGCGCGAACCGGCTGGGGCGCATGGGGCATGGCCGCGCCGTGACCCGCGGCAGCGATCATCTCGAGGTCGTTGAACTGGTCACCGATGGCGAGCACGTTCGCGAGCGGCACCCGCGCCCGGCGGGCGAGCCAGCGGACCGCCGCGCCCTTCGAGACGCCGGGCCTGAGGAACTCGAGGAACCGCGGATGGCTGATCGTGACCTCGGCCCGCCCCACGAACCGCTCTCTCGCGACGTCGAGGACGGCGTGGTCCATTGGCTCCTCGGCGACGGCGATGACTTTCGAGACCGGCCGTTTCACCCAGGCGATGAGATCGTCGACGACGACAGCACGGCCACCGAGGAACGACGAGTAGTCCTCGGCTCGCGGATCGTCGGCGCGGATGACGAACCGTTCCAGGTGGTTGACGTGCGGGTCGAGCCCGATCGAGCGGGTCCACTCGATCACTTCGCGGGCCGCGGCGGCGGCCAGCGGTCGGTGGAGCAGCAGGCGCCCGAGGTGGTCGTCGCCAGGCTCCGGTATCGCGCGGATCAGGGCGCCCTGGTAGGCCACGATCGGGTCGCGGATGCCAAGCTCGCGGGCGAAGCGGAGAGCGCTCGTGGCCATCCGGCCCGTGACGATCGAGACCGCGACGCCGCGCTCGATCGCGCCCCGGATCGCCGCCTTCGTCCGATCGCGCAGCAGAAGATCGTCGCCAATCAGGGTTCCGTCGAGGTCGAGCGCGATCAGGCCGATCGGGAAGGCAGGGCCGCCGTCGCCAGCGTCGCGTCGTCCGGTCATCGCCCGGGCCTGCGGGCAACGCGGAGGATCCGGGGGAGTCCGGCGAGGTCGGTCTCGACCGACGCCGCCCAGCCCGGCAGGATCTCCTCGACGGCCGCGGGCGCCGCAGAGCCCTGGTCCGCCCCGATTTCAAGCAGGGCCACACCATCGTCTGCGAGGACGTCCGGCAGGCGCGCGAAGAGTCGGCGAGCGACATCGAGGCCGTCCGGGCCGCCGTCGAGGGCGATCGAGGGCTCGAACGAGGCCGCGACCGGGAGCTCGGCGATGGCGTCGCTCTTCACATATGGCAGGTTCGCGAGGATGACGTCAAGTTGGGCGCGATCATCGGGCGACGCCTGCGGCAGGAGGTCCGCCTCGACGAACTCGATGCCGTCGGCGACGGCGTGACCGACGGCGTTCTCGCGGGCGAGCTCGAGGGCGGCCGGCGAGGCATCGGTTGCCATCAGCGTCACGTCCGTCCCGAGGGCCACCTTCCGGCGCCGAAGCTCGACCGCGAGCGCGACGACGATCGCTCCGCCGCCGGTCCCGACGTCGGCGACGTGGACCGGAGCGGGGTTGCGGCCCCGCCCCGGCACGCTCAGGCGGGACATGACCGCCGTCCGCCCGGCCTCCACGAGACGCTCCGTCTCGGGACGCGGAATGAGCGCCCGGCCATCGGTCGCGAACGCCAGCCCGAAGAACTCCTTGATGCCCCGGATGTAGGCCACCGGCTCGCCCTTGGACCGCCGCGCGATGGCCTCCTCGAACGCTGTCAATGCGCCGTCCCCGACGGTCAGCTCCGGGTGTGCGAGAAGAATCGTCCGTTCCGCCCCGATCGCATGGGCCAGCAAGACCTCCGCGTCGAGCCGCGGCGACTCAGAACCTGCCTCGCGCAGGCGCGCGATGGCGCCTGACAACAACTCCCCGACGGTCGCCACGGCCAGGCTCAGAGCCTGATCGTGACGGATAGGTCGCCGACCTTGCGGAGGACCTCTGCGCTCGTCGTCCCGCGCCAGCGATGGAACAGCAGGTCGACCGACGCCTCGCCGATCCGGAGGTTCGTGACCGTGACCTTGCCGAGCCAGTCGGGTAGGTTCGGTCGGAGGAGCTCCAGCTCGTTCGCCTCGGCATGGCCGCGCAGCCCGAGCATCGTCTGGAGGAACATGAACGCGGCCCCCGCGGACCAGGCCTGCGGCGAGCATGCCACCGGATACGGCACGGGCATTGGGGCCTTCTCGCGGTCGAAGCCGCAGAACAGCTCAGGGAGGCGGAACTCGCCGAAGTGCTGGGCCGCCTCGAAGACGTGCCCGACGAGACGGTTCGCCTCGTCCTGGAAGCCGTAGCGCTTCAGCCCCGCGGCGGCCAGCGAGGTGTCGTGCGGCCAGACCGTGCCCGTGTGATAGCCGAACGGATTGAACCCCGGCTGGCCCTGGGCGTAGGTCCGGATTCCCCAGCCGGAGAACATGGCGGGGCTGAGCAGTCGGTCGGCGACGTCGCGAGCTCGGCCCTCCGAGATGATGCCGCTCCACAGGCACTGGCCGGCATTCGACCCGATGGCATCAGCCTGGCGCTTCTCGGCGTCGAGGGCCATCGCGTAGAAGCGCTGGTCCTCGACCCAGAACGCCTCCTCGAATCGTGCCCGGAGCGCCTCGGCGTCGCGCACGAGCCGATCGGCGAGGTCAACCTCGCCTCGCATCCGGGCGAGAGCCGCCAGCCGCGTCTTGGCGTCGAACACGTACCCCTGGACTTCGGCGAGGGCGATCGGGGCCTTCGCCTCCAGGCCGGTCCGGTCGCGGATCGCGTCGCCCGAATCCTTCCAGCCCTGGTTGAGCAGGCCGCGTGGCGATCGTCGCTCGTATTCGACGAAGCCGTCGCCATCGCGATCGCCAAACTCGTCGATCCATTTGAGCGCCGCCAGGGCGTTCGGCCACAGCCGGTCGACCATTACCTTGTCGCCGGTCCACTCGTACGTCGCGCCGAGGAGGACGAGCCAGAGGGGCGTCGAGTCGATGCTGCCGTAGTACGGCGAGTGGGGCAGCTCGCCTGCCCGGGCCGTCTCTCCGACGCGCAGCTCATGGAGGATCTTGCCCGGCTCGGCGTCTCGCCAGTCGTCGACCTCGGTCGCCTGGAGCGAGGCGAGGACGTCGAGCGTCTCGACGGCGAGCTGCGGCCGGAACGCCAGCGTCTGGAGCGCCGTGATGATCGAGTCCCGGCCGAACAGCGTCGTGAACCACGGCACGCCGGCCGAAACGTAGCGCTGGCCCTCCCCCGGCCCATCGTTCACGAGGAGCCGGAGATCGGCGACGCTCCGGCCGATTGTGAGGTTGAACAGCTCGTGATCGGTCGAGACCGCGGTCGTGCTGCGAGTCCAGGCGTGGTACGCGGCCGCGCCCTCGTCGGCGGCGATCCGTGGCGGCTCCGGGAAGAGCTCGCGGAGCTCCACGGCAGAAATGGCCGGCGAGGCGGATGCAGCGGCCGAGGCGGCCTGCGGGGCAGGCGCGGGGGGCGGGACCTCTGTCGCCCAGACGACCCACGACAGCTCGTGCTCGGCACCCGCCGCAAGGTCCCACGACCACCGATACCGGACGCTCCCTCCCAGGGCTGGGACATCGTCTGGCTTGGCCGGCTCAAGGGCCCCGGCCTCGGAGAACACGAGATGCGTTCGGCGCTGACGTGCGTCGAGTCCGTCGTACCGGAACGTGACCCGCGAGTCGGTCGCCAGGATCGGCAGCAGCGTTCCGCGCTCCCTGGGGAAGCCCCGGACCTCAAAGATGTCGGCCGCGTCGTCGGCCAGCTCGATGAAGATGTCGACCTTTTCGTCATGCTCGGCGAAGTTGACGATCCGGACCCGCTCCTCGAGTGCGTCGCCGTTGATCAGGCGCTCCCGCGTGATGCCCAGCTTCCTGCCCATCAGGCTCTGTCCCGGCCGAATCTTGTCGTTCGGGTTCCGGTCGAGCGTCGGATTCGTCAACTGGATGACGCCGCGGTAGTTCGCGCCGGTCGAGCCCTGGAGGACGACCGGCCGCGCGCCACCGACACGGAGCACCGAACAGGACAGGAGCCGCGTGTCGTCGCGGTACAGCCCCAGTCCGCGCGAGTCGGAGTGGATGTCGCCGAACTGATCGGTCAGCAGGAAGAGGTTGCCGTGCTTGAGGACCTGGACGCTGCCAAGGTCGGTCGCCTTCTCGATCGGGATCAGTCGCGGTTCGATCAGCCTGACCCCGTCGGCCGCTGCGACCGCGCCGGCTTTCCCGGCCCCGTTCACCCCGTCGTCGGTGGCGGTACGAGCCGCCTCCGTCTCATTTGCCATCGTCGTCTCCGGTCAGCGTTGCCAGCCGCTCGGCCTCGTCTTCCATGATCAGTGCGTCGATCAACCGATCGATCTCGCCGTCCATGACCCGCGGCAGGGCCGACAGGTCCATCCCGATCCGATGGTCGGTGAGGCGGTCCTGGGGGAAGTTGTAGGTCCGGATCTTGTCGGATCGGTCGCCGGCGCCCACCATCAAGCGACGGGCCGCAGAGTCCGCCTCGCGCTGCTGCGCGAGCTGGCGGTCGTACAAGCGCGACCGCAGCACTGACATGGCCTTGGCCTTGTTCTTGTGCTGGCTCTTCTCGTCCTGGATCTCGACGACGAGGCCTGTGGGCAGGTGGGTGATGCGCACGGCCGAGTCGGTCGTGTTGACCGACTGCCCACCGGGCCCCGAAGACCGTTTGACGTCGATCCGGAGGTCCCTGTCCTCGTCGATCTCGATCTCGACCTCATCGACCTGGGGCATGACGACGACCGTCACCGTCGAGGTGTGGATCCTGCCCGACGACTCCGTCGCCGGGATTCGCTGGACGCGATGGACGCCACCCTCGAACTTGAACCGGCTGTAGGCCCCGTCGCCGTGGATCTGGAGGATCGCCTCCTTGACCCCGCCGATCCCTGTCTCGTTCAGGCTGAGCAGCTCCGGCTTGTACTTGTGCCGTTCGGCGTAGCGAACATACATCCGGTAGAGCTCCGCCGCGAACAGGGCGGCCTCCTCACCGCCGGCGCCGGCCCGGATCTCCATGATCACGTCGCGGTCGTCGTTCGGGTCGCGGGGCAGCAGCAGGACCTTGAGCTCGTCGATGAGCCGCGACTCGTCGGAGCCGAGCCGGGTCATCTCGTCCTCGGCCATGGACCGCAGCTCGTCGTCGCCGTCGCTGCCGTCGCGCAGCTCGCGGGCGCCTGCCAGCTCGTCCCGCGTCGCTTCCAGGCGTCGGAACGCCGCCACGACGGGCTCCAGGCGGGCCATCTCCTTGCCGAGACGCTTGATCGAATCGGGATCCGAGTTGTTCTCCGGCAGTGCCAGCTCCGCCTGTAGGTCGTCGTACTGCCGCGCGACGTCGGCGAGGCGGGCGTCGAGGTCCGACGCGGCCATCGCGACGCTCACACCCCCGGGAGCGGCGGGTCGATCGTGACGGGGGCGACCGTCTCCGCTTCCTGGGTGGTCAGTGTGCCAACGCCAACGCGCGCCGCCCCGGGGGGAGGGAGCGGCTCGTGTTGGAGCGTCCCGCTACCTGCCGGCAGCTCCTCGCCGTCCGCCTTCAGCGCCTCCTCCATCGACACGATCGCCACCTCGATCATGTCGTCCGTCGGCTGGCGCGTCGTGATCATCTGGACGAGGATTCCCGGCCACATGATCGCCCGGACGATGGGGTTGCCGCGGTGGCGCGCGCCCCAGCGGAGGATCTCGTAGCCGACCGCCGCGATTACCGGGATGAGGAGGATCCGGCTGCCGATCATCACCAGCGGCTCCTGTCGTCCGACGAGGCTGAACGCGACGATCGATAGCGCGATGACGACGACGAGGAACTCCGTCCCGCAGCGGGGATGAGCCGTCGGGTACTTGCGGATCGCGGAAGGGATGAGCGGATCGCCGGCCTCGAGGGCGTGGATCGTCATGTGCTCGGCGCCGTGGTACTGGAAGACCCGCCTGATGTCGGCCGACTGCCCGATGACCGCGAGGTAGCCGAGGAAGATCGCGACGCGGATCAGGCCTTCGACCAGGTGCTGGACCAGGCCGTTCTGGACGTTGGCTGTCGTGACGCTGGCGATGAACAGCGGCAGCAGGAAGAAGATCCCGATCCCGGCGAACAGGGTGATGAGGAGCATCAGCGCGATCGAGCCCTTGCCGAGCTCGACGCCGTCCTCCTCCCCCTGGACGCCGGCGCTGCGGACGAGCCAGCGAGTACCGACGATGAGCGTCTCGTAGAGCACCACCAGGCCACGGAGGAACGGCAGCTTCGAGCCACGCGTGCCGTGGATGCCGGAATCGAGGCGTTCCGTGGCGTAGAGGATCCGTCCGTCGGGGTGCCGAAGGGCGACCGCGATCGCGTCGCGACCGCGCATCAAGACGCCCTCGATCAGCGCCTGACCGCCGTAATTGAAGCGAGGCATGGCGGGAAGTCTACCGGCTGGCGTCGATCAGCCCCGCCTCAGCCGGCGGCGGCACGCGATTCTCGCCGGGCGTGCACATGCGACGCCTCGGACTGACCAACCAGCCGACTTTGAGCGGATTTGGTGTCCTCGGACGCGATTCCGTCGGTTCCTGCACGTGGGGCGTGCCAAACCGACAAGTCCGCGCCCCGTTCGAGCCCAGCTCGTCGCATGTGCACGTGCCACGAGAATCGCGCGGTTCGTGGCCTGGCGCGCCCCGCGCCTCGCCGTTTCAGCCGGCGGCAGCCACCTTCGCCGTCGCAACGTCTATCCGGCGCCTGGCCGCCTCCACGTACCCCTCGTCGATCTCGATCCCGACGAACCGTCGGCCCAGCTCCACCGCGGCAACCCCGGTCGACCCGACACCCATGAACGGGTCGAGAATGAGATCGCCGGGCGCGGAGGCCAGCTCGACTAGCCGCCGCAGCACGCGAAGCGGCTTCTGGGTCGGGTGGACAGGATCCTTCACGCGCTCGTTGCCGCTGCAGATCGGTGCCTCGATGAAGTTGTGCATGTCGCGCTGACGCGTGAAGTTCCACGTGTGGCCCTTGTCCCAGCAGCAGACGATGAGCTCGCAGCTGTTGAGGAAGCCGACGCGCCGGAGCTTCGGCGGCGGGTTTGTCTTGTGCCAGACGATGAACTGGAACGTGTCGAACGCCGGATCGAAGACCTCATGCCAGCGCCCGAGCATGTTGTAGCTCGTGAACGCGAAGATCGTGCCCGTCGGCTTCAGGACGCGCCTGAACTCCGCGAGCCATTCGGAAGGCTCGAAGGTGACCTGGTCCCAGGCGGCGACGTCGTTATTGAAATCGGACCGCCAAGCCATCTTGATGTTGCCCGTCGAGTAGCCGCCGAGGTTGTAGGGCGGGTCGGTGCAGATGAGGTCGACGGAGTGGTCCGGGATGCGGACGAGCAGCTCGCGGCTGTCGCCCTGCCAGATCGTCACGTCATCGAGCACGCGAGAATCTTAGGCCGCTACTGAGGCGCGCGTCAGGGTCCGCAGGGTTCGGTGCCGGGGCAGGCGAAGTCGTTGTTGGTCGGTGCTGGGCGCGGTGGGAACGTCGCCGAGTTAGGCGGCTGCGGCTGCGAGGCCGAGGCGTACCAGGGAAGCGCTGACACCGGCTTGGCGGGATCGCCATCTGAAGCATCGCCGAACACGATGAGGCCGGCATTCCCGACGAACGGGACGCGAAAGTCGGGAAACGCACCCACGTCAGAGGCCTCCATTGTCGTCTCGTGCCACATCGCGATCTCGTGCCAATGGGCACCGTCGAGCGTCTCTTCGACCTTCAGTCGCCCGTCGACGGCCATCTCGAACAGGAGCATGCGCTGTCCGTCATTGGTTGCGATCGTTCCACCCGCGAAGTTGCCGATACTTGGCTGGAACTCGCCGGTCCGCCGCCACGAGAGCCCGTCAGACGAGGACCACGTGATCATGGGATCGAGGGTGATCCCGCCCAGGCACTCGGTGCATGCGACATTCGTGTCGCTCCCGGTTGCCACGTAACCGCCGATGACCCGGGCGACGCTCGACATCAAACCGCCAGAATGCTCGATCGCGGCAGGCGACCAAGTGTCCCCATCGGGCGACGTCCAGATCGCTCCCTTGCTGGTACCGCCAGTCGAGGTTCTGGTGTCGATGCCGGTCACGCCGGCCGCGATCCAGCCGGGACCACCCGATCCCTGCCGGTCGATGCCCGCGCGATCCTCGTCCTCCACCACCTCGACCGGGTGCCCTCTGCGGACCACCAGACCGCCGGGGTCATAGGTCCCATCGCTTCGCCAACATCGGGCTGTCGATGGGCGCCCACGATTCAAACGCCCGATCGAACATGTCCCGATCGGCAACTTCGACGTCCTGGCTGTCGGCGATGAGGGCCCTCCCCCCTGGTTCCGTCGGATCGTCAGTCAGCTGGACCAGCCGGACCCGCGCCCTTGCCCGCCGCCGCAGGACGAGGCGGCAGGCGTTCACGAGGATCGCGTCGGCCCAGGCCGGGAAGCGCTCGACGCTCCGAAGCCGCGGCAGCTCGCGCCACAGGGACATGAGCGTCTCCTGCAGCACGTCGGCGACGTCCGCCTCGTTACCCAGAATGGCCGTCGCCACGCGTGTCATTGCCACCTGCCGTTCCTCGATCAGCGCGACGAACGCGTCGGGGTCGCCGCGGCGGGCCCGCTCGACGAGCAGATCCGTCACCACGCCTCCCTGTCCGATCGCCGCCCTCACAACATCAGAGTTCGTACAGGGCTCGGCGGTTCACCCGGGAATCAAAAGGCGGGCCCGAAGGCCCGCCGATCGGTGGAGCAAAGCCGGATCAGGCCTTGGCCGTGCGCTCCAGGCGCTTCTGGAACCGCTCGACCTGGCCCGCGGTGTCGATGATCGTCTGCTTGCCCGTGAAGAACGGGTGGCAGTTGGCGCACACGTCAACACGGAGCTCCGGTCGGGTCGAACCGACCGTCCACTCGGTGCCGCATGAGCCGCAGTGGACCTTGGCTTCGTAATACTTGGGATGGATATCGGGCTTCACGGTGCGTTTCTCTCCTCGACGCCGTCCGTGCAGGGCATCGCCCCGCCGGTGGTCGCCGGCTGTAGTTGCTCTAGGCCTCGGCGGCGGGTGCCGCCTCGGTTGCGGATTTGGTCGTGCGACGTCGCGGGGCTGCTGCGGGGGCTTTATCGGCCCGATCGGCCTTGCCCGCCTTCTTCGCCGCGGCCGCGGACTTGGCAGCGGCGGCCCTGGCTGCGGTTGCGGCGACCTCGTCGGCGCTGACCACGCGGATCCGCTTCTTATCTTTTCTGGCGTTCTCGAACTTGACACGGCCGGTCACGGTCGCAAATACGGTGTAATCCCGCCCGAGTCCGGTTCCCGTCCCCGAGAGGAAGGTCATGCCGCGCTGGCGGACGATGATCGAGCCGGCCGGGACGAGCTGGCCATCGCCGGCCTTCACGCCGAGCCGCTGGCCGACGCTGTCGCGGCCGTTCTTGACGCTGCCGCCTGCTTTCTTGTGGGCCATCTCGGTTACTCGTCCTTCTTCGCGCGGGTGGTCTTCTTCGGCGCGTCGGCCTTCGCCGCGGGCTTCTTCGCCTTGTCGTCGGCGGCCGATACCTTGGCAGCCGGCTTCCTGGCGGCCGACTTGGTCTCGGTCTTGGTTTCGTCCTTGGCGCCCGACTTCGCCGTCAAGGCCTTCTTCGACTTGTCCTCCGCCGCGGTGCTCTTGGCGAGCTTGGCGGCGAGGGCGGCATCCGAGGCGGCCTGCTTGGCGGCGGCCTCCTCGAGACGCTGCCGCTCCGTCTTAGCGTCGGCCTCGGCCTTGCGCACGGCCTCGGCGGCGCTTTTCTTCCCGAGCCGGACATCGGTGATCCGGAGGACCGTCAGCTCCTGGCGATGGCCCTTCTTGACGCGACTTCGTGCCTTCGGGCGGTACTTGAAGGAGATGAGCTTCTCGCCGCGCGTCTGGCGGAGCACTTCTGCGCTGACCGCGGCGTCCGCGACGAGTGGCCGGCCGATCGACGACTCGTCGCCGTCGGCGACGAGCAGCACGCGCTCAAGCGTGATCGCCTGACCGGGCTCGACATCGAGCAGCTCCACTTCGAGTTCTGTTCCGACCTCGACGCGGTACTGCTTTCCGCCGGTCTCGATGACTGCGTACATGGATCCTCAGGACTTCAAGTTCGTTCGCGCGCGGCGACCGCGACGGCGGACAGGGAAAGGCGCTCGGCATGCCCGAGACGCGAATGCGGAGTGTATGTCGAACCCGCGCTGAGCGTCAATCGTGCGTGGCCTATTGTGTGAACGGACAGCGATTCTGTCCGAGTTAAGCGGACAGCGACTTTGTCACCCTCGATCCCATGGAGACGAGGGAGGCAATCACCTTGGATACTCGAGCCCAGCAGCGCCTGTTGGTGCTGACCCATGTGCTGGCGGGCG
>JANMPL010000450.1:0-2830 GCA_031369845.1 Chloroflexota bacterium | reverse complement strand
CCATGAAGCCCGGCTACGACTACGCGGACGAGTTCGAGATCGGCCTCGATGTGATCCTCGAGGGCATCGAGAGGATTGAGACTCAGCCCCAGGAACCTCCCAGGCCCTAGTCGACGCGGTGCGTATCAAACCGATGAGTTTTGCGGCCGCGCCAAGTCTCTTATGACGACACATCGAATGACCACACAGGGAGGAACCATGACTGAAGGCACCTTGACTGAGCCGACAACGCACACGCTTGACGTGCCCGGGGCGGTTCTCACGTACGACCTCCGGCGCAACGACTCGAGCAACGCGCCTGTCCTGCTGATCATCGGGTCACCGATGGGCGCATCTGGATTTGGAACCCTCGCCGGACACTTCAGCGACCGCACGGTCGTCACGTACGACCCTCGCGGGGTCGATCGCAGCGAAAAGGCCGACAGCGCCAGCCAGTCGACTCCCGACCAGCACGCGGACGACCTCCACCGACTGATCGCGGCGCTCGACGCCGGACCGGTCGACCTCTTTGCCACCAGCGGTGGTGCCGTGAATGCGCTGGCCCTTGTGGCCAGGCATCCGGAGCAGGTCAGGACCCTCGTTGCGCACGAGCCGCCTGCCGCCCAGGTGGTCCCCGACCGCGTGGGGGCGCTCGCCGCGTCGCGAGACGTCCACGACACGTACCTGCGAGAGGGCATGGGGCCGGCGATGGCAAAGTTCATCGCGCTCGTCAGCCACAAAGGACCAATCTCGGCCGATTACGTCGACCAGCCCGCGCCCGACCCCGCCATGTTCGGGCTGCCGACTCAGGACGACGGCTCTCGGACGGACCCATTGCTCGGTCAGAACATCCTCTCGATCACTCACTACCAGTTCGACTTCGACGCCCTCAACGCGGCATCGACCCGGATCGTCATCGCCGCGGGATCCGAGTCGGAAGGCGAGCTGGCCAGCCGCGCGGCAGGGTCGTGGCCGAGCGGCTCGGGACGACGCCGGTGACGTTCCCCGGCGGCCATGCCGGGTTCCTCGGCGGCGAGTACGGTCAGACCGGCGACCCCGACGGCTTCGCGGCTACTCTGCGCGAGGTCCTCGCGACCGACGAGCAGAAATAGGGCCCGCAAGGCCCCGTTTCCGTCAACGATTGCGAGGGCTCAGTCCTCAGCTCACCGCTTTCTTCACGAGCGCGCCGATCCTTGCCTCGTCGTCGGCGGTCAACTTCGTCAACGCGAAGGCGACCGGCCACACGGCGCCTTCGTCGAGTTTAGCCTCGTCGCTGAAGCCGAACGTCGCGTACCGCGTCTTGAACTTGTCGGCGGGCTGGAAGAAGCAGACGACCTTGCCGTCCTTGGCATAGGCGGGCTGCCCGTACCCGGGCTGCCCGTACCAGAGTCTCGACGCGAGGGCTGGCGCGCTGGCCTTCACGACGGCATGGAGCCGCTCGGCCATGGCACGATCCGATTTCGACACCTCGGCGATCTTCGCGATCACCTCGCTTTCCCCGTCCGCCTCGGCAGCGCCGCGGCGCGCCGCCGCCTTCTGCTCCTTGGCGCGCTCCTTCATCGCGTCCCGTTCCTCGTCCGTGAACACCTTGGACGTCTTGTCGGTCGCGGTGGTCTTGGCGGACTTCTGGGTGGCGTTCATTACACATTCCTCTGAGCGAGCTCTGACAGGTCGACCCTCTTGGTAGGGAGCCGCAGCCGGGGTGGCTTCTTCAATCCTGCTCGATCGGCCACTTCGCCCAGGCGCGCGACCTGACCAAGCTGATGCTCTGTTGGCGAGCCGTGGGCCGAAGACAGGAACAGGGCCCGGAGGCCCTGCACTGTTGGGTCGTTGTGGTGGGCGATACTGGATTCGAACCAGTGACCTCGCGGATGTGAACCGCGCGCTCTAACCGACTGAGCCAATCGCCCGGGTGGTCGCGGCGCCGATCATACCCGCAGGCCCGGCCAGCGGGCAATGACGACGTCCGCCTCGACGCCATCCACGACGATCAGCTTTTGGCGGCCCGCGGCACCCGCGACGAGGCGAACAGAACGCCGGCCGACGCCGAGTTCGTCCGCGAGGAGCCTGAGGAGCGCCTGGTTGGCCGCTCCGCCGACCGCAGGAGCCGCGACATGAGCCCGCAAGACGCCGTCGACGGCGCCGTCGACATGGTCGGACCCGGCACGCGGGGTCAACCGGACGGCGAAACGGACGTCGCTGTCAGTCACGGCTCAGCCCCCGGTGGCCGGTGAACCGGGTCCCCGAGGAGGTACACCACCCGGCGAGTCTACGCCCCGATCTCCGGGATCGCTACTGGCCTAAATGCCGCTCGCCGAACAACGCCCGTCCGACCCGGACGATCGTGGCCCCCTCCTCCACCGCGATCTCGAAGTCGTCGCTCATCCCCATGGACAGCTCCGGCCCGAGAGCCGGGTGGCGAGCCCGCAGCCGCCCAGCGAAGTCCCGGAGCCCGGCGAACGTCGGTCGGGCGTCCTCTGGCCGATCAACAAGCCGGCCGATGGTCATCAGCCCGCGGACATCAAGGTGCTCGAGCGCGAGGATTTCTCCCAGCTGCGCCTCGATGGCGGCCGTCGAGAAACCCGCCTTGGCGGTGTCGTCGTCGCCGTTGACCTGGAGAAGGACGGGGACCCGCTCGCCGAGGCGGACGTCGGTCGCGAGCCGATCAATGCGCCGCGCGAGTTCGATTGAGTCGACCGATTGGATCGTTTCGAAGACCTCGAGCGCCCGACGGACCTTGTTCGACTGGAGCGGCCCGACGAGATGCCACGTCGCCCCCGCCACGGCGCCCACCTTCCCCTCTGCTTCCTGGACCCGGTTCTCGCCGAGGGGAGTCAGCCCGGCGGCAACA
>JANMPL010000499.1:0-2162 GCA_031369845.1 Chloroflexota bacterium | reverse complement strand
CTCGCCGGCGCGGCGGCCGCGGTCCTGGTCCCGACGCTCCTCTACTACGGCGGTGGCTGGCTCCAGTACGGCTACCGCTACGCGCTCGACTCGATCCCGTTCGTCTTCGCCCTGTGCGGCCTCGCTGCCGCCCGCGACGAGCGGGTGCGCGAGTCCGTCGGCCTGGGCGGGCCGGGGATCGGGCTGGGCTGGCGGCTGCTCATCGTCATTGGGCTAGTCGTCGGTCTCGGTGGCGTCTACTGGGCCTACCACCTGTAGCGACCCACGCTCGGCGCCTCGGTGCCGTTCGACAACAGAATCGCGGCTCGAGGGGACTTTGGTACTGCTTTCTGGCGGTACTTCTGGTAGCGTCCACCACCTCCACTGCACCTGGTCAGGTGCGGCCGACGAGGGGTATTGGGGGCGGACGTGGACCGCGATCGACCGAACGGGATCACCGCTCTACGGTTCTTCCTTGCCGCGGCCGTAGTGGTCTTTCATGCCTGGCCACTCGGCGGGTTCGGGCTCGATCCCGTGCAGGTGCTGACCAACGGCCAGGCCCGCAATGGCGGATCGATCGCGATCATGGCGTTCTTCGGGCTCTCCGGCTACCTGCTCATCCAGAGCCGCCAGCGATCCAACCCCGTGAAGTTCGCCTGGCGCCGTGCGCTGAGAATCTTCCCGGGCTACTGGATCTCGATCATTGCGACGGCGTTCGTCGTCGGCCCGTGGTACCTCGCCTTCGCCTGGTTCCCCGGCCCCGGCGTTGGCGCGTCGGTGAATGCATCACTGTGGACGCTCTTCCCGGAGATGATCTGCTACGCGGTCCTCGCGATCATCCCGGTGAGGGCGCTCGTCGTGGTGGTGCCCGGCCTCCTCGTCGGGCTGGCGCTCGTCAGCATGCAGATTCTGCCGATGGGGTTCGCCGGCGAGCTCGTCGGCATGTTCATCGCGTTCGCCATCGGTTCGGTCGTCTCGCTGCTTGGCCTTCGGCCATCCGGCCGGCGGACGACCGCCCTCCTCCTGGTCCTTGTCGCGGCCACCGCGTTCGACCGATGGATGCTGGCCATGCCGTTCGTCGTCGCCTACGCCGCGATCTGGGCCGGGCTGCGGTTCCCGCTCGAGTGGCGCCGCGATCTCTCGTACGGCACGTACATCTATGCGTTCCCGATCGGCATCGCGGTGGCCGCGGCCGGCGGAGCCAGGGCTGGGATTGTGCCCTTCATCCTGGTGACGTTAGCCGTGACGATCCCCGTCGCGCTTGCCAGTTGGATGCTCGTCGAAATGCCCGCCCTCGCATTCAAGAACGGCGTCCCGATCCCGCGCGGCCTGTCCCGCGCGCATCTCCGTCGTTGGGCCCGCGAAACCGTCGGCGCGGTCACAGCGGGTGGAGCTGCAGGCGCCGCTCGTCTCTCGCCGTCGGCCCGCTCGAGCCAGCAGCCAGAGGCTCTCGACGCCGGCTGATCCGTCGGCTGATCGGTCGGCTCACGGGCCCGCGTCGTGTTGACGCCGGGCATGCGAAACTCCGCCGATGCGACATCCCCGACTCGTCCTCGCGATCTTCATCCTGTCCGGCGCCGCCGGTCTGATGTATGAAGTCGTCTGGTCACGCCAGCTCGTGCTTGTCTTTGGCAACACGACCCAGGCCGTCTCGACGATCCTCACCGGTTTCTTCGGCGGCATGGCGATCGGCAGCTTTCTCGGCGGCCGGCTGGCCGACCGCGTCCGGTCGCCGCTGCGGATGTACGGCGCCATCGAGCTCGTGCTCGTCCTCGTCGTCCTCGCGACGCCGGTCACGTTCCGGCTGCTCCACGAGGTCTATCGCGGCGCGTACGGGGCGCTGGAAGGCTCGTTCGAGGCGATCGCCCTGCTCCGTTTCGGGCTCGCGATCCTGGCGCTGGCGCCCGCGACGATCCTCATGGGCGCGACGCTGCCCGCGCTGACCCGCCAGCTGACGGGCGACGCGCACCTCTCGAGCGCATTCGGTCGGCTGTACGCGGCGAACACGCTGGGGGCCATCCTCGGGACCTTCGCCGCCGGGATCGTCCTCATCGAGCTGCTCGGGCTGACCGGCACCCTCGTCGTCGGTGCAGCCTGCTCCGCGATCGCCGGGCTCGCAGCGCTACGGCTGGCCCGTGACGTCGATCCCGTCGCCCCGGTCGCCCATGCCCGCGCTGCCGAGG
>JANMPL010000487.1:0-4363 GCA_031369845.1 Chloroflexota bacterium | reverse complement strand
CGAGGACCACGGCCGCGACCCCGATCCCGAGGAGCAGCAACAGCCCGTGCAGGATCCCCCACCCTATCGAGCCGAAGATCCACTCGCCGAGGACCAGAGGCAGCCCGACAGCGAGGAGGAGTCCCGCGGCGATCGCCACACCGACGGCGATCCCGACGTAGACCGCGACCCGCTTGATCTCGTCGACGACCTCGCCGAGCTCGGCCTTCGCCAGCTCGACATGGGCGCCAACCAGCCGCTTGGCGGCATCTCTCGTGGCCCGGAACTGCTCGAAGAGGCCGGGCGGTTCCTCAGGCGGAACGGTCGAATCGGGCGCCGCGCCGGGCTCGGGCTCGGGCGCCGGTGGAGGCGGGAAGTCTGTTGGGGGTGCGGTCGGCTCGTCCAGTGGGGTGGGCTCCCTGCGTCGACCTGGGGGACCGGCCGATGATACCAGCGCCGGTCAGTCGATCCGGCCGAATGCCCTCAGTCCCAGCCGATCGGCCGCGTCGAAGAAGCCGTACGCCCGCCGGAACCCGGGATCCACGGGGTCCGGTGTCCGGCCGGTCGCGGTCCGCCACAGCTGTCGCTCTAGCTCGTCGAGCCGTCCGGCGAGCTCGGCCGGCCCGCGGGGAGCCGTGATGTCCGCGTACGTTCTCCGACCCGACGGATAGCGCACCTCGTCGTCCGGGATCTTCGGCAGGAAGGCGAGGACCACCCTGGCATGGTCGAGGGCGGCCAGGTTCCATGGCTCGGCGCTCCGGAGCGGGCTGGCGGCCCGTCCGCCGCGCGCGGCGAGGGACCGCTCAATCGACGTTTCGGCGACCGCAGCTCGCCGCTCGGCAGCGTCTAGAGGCGGCTCGACGCGGGCAGCAGCCACCCGCCCCAGGAGGTATCGGAGCTCCGCGATTCCCGCGGCGTCGGCCCGGAGCCAGCCGATGAAACCCACCTGGACGCCCTCGAGGTGCGGCAGCGTCCGATCGGCCAGGTAGTCGGCCCCGCCGGCCGGCAGGCCGCCCTCGTCCACCGCCGCGTCAAGCAGCTCCCGTGTTCGCCGTGCGAGGCCCAGCCAGCGATCGAATTCGAAGAATCCGCTCTGCTCGATGTCGCTCACGTCGCACCTCGTGCGGACCAGGTCCGCGGTAGCGTGTCGTTTCGGGAGCGTCTGCCGCAAGTCGACAGCTCGGCACGGTGCAAAGGTCGCGTAGCGGTTCGTCCGATGGTACCGCCTTGATCAGGACGCCCAGAGGTGGCGACTGCGTTACGCTCCGCGAATGGCTGGGTTGCGACCGTTGCTGTCGGCGGAGCTGCTCAGCATCGGCAGTGAATTGACTGTCGGCGAGACCCGCGACACGAATGCCGGCGACCTCGCCCGCAGCCTTTCCGGGATCGGCATCGTCGTTCGCCGGATCCAGGCCTTGCCCGACGATCTCGATGCGGTCAGCAGCGCCATCGCGGAGGCCCTGGAGCGAGCCGACCTCATCGTCTCGACCGGCGGCCTCGGACCGACGCCCGACGATCTCACCCGCGAGGCAATCGCGGCCGTCGTCGGCGAGACGCCTGCCGTCGACCCTGATCTGGCGTCGTGGCTGCGCGGCCTGTGGACGCGGCGCGGGATGACGATGCCTGACATGAACCTGAAGCAGGCCTGGCTCATTCCGTCCTCGGAAGCCCTGCCGAACGCGAACGGCACGGCCCCCGCGTGGTGGGTCTCGCGCCCCGATGGCCGGCTGATCGTCGCCCTCCCCGGACCTCCCCGCGAGATGCGGCCGATCTGGCAGAACGAGGTGCTCCCGCGACTCAGCGGCCTGGGCGCCGGCGGTGAGGCCGCGACCCGGACGTTCCGTTTGGCGGGGATCGGCGAGTCGGCCGTTGCGGAGCTGCTCGGCGAGGAGCTGCTGCGGGCGGGCAATCCCCTCGTCGCTACGTACGCCCGCGCCGACGCCGTCGACGTCAGGATCTCCGCCCGGCCGGAGCCCGGCGCGGCCGGAGGCGACGGCTCCGACGGCCCCGGGCCGCGCTCCGCGCAGGAGATCGTCGACGCGACGGCCGCCCGGATCGGGGAGCTGCTCGGGGATCACATCTGGGCCGAGGGCGACACCTCCTGGGCCGACGCCATCGGGGCCGAGCTGGAAGCCCTCGGCATGACGCTCGCCTGCGTCGAGGTCGGCACGGGTGGCTCGTTTGCGTCCCTTGTCGGCGATCGCGAGTGGCTGAGGTTCTCGGAGACGCTCGCAACCGACGCCCGCGCGGCGACCCAACACCCAGATCCGGACGACGTCGCGGACACGAGCGCACCGGGACCGACCGACGGGCTCGAGGCGCTGACTCGCAACGGCAAGGAGGTCGGGGGCAGCGACGTCGGGGTCGGAGTCAGGGTCAGGGCGCGTGGCGACGACATGGCGGTAACCGTCGTCGTCGTCCTGCCCGGCCGCGTCCACCGCGAACGGCGCCTCGCGTTCCTTGGCGGCGCCCAGGGCCGGCTTCGGGCGGCGCTCGTAGCCGCGCACATCCTTCTCGTGGAGCTTCGGTCGGAGGGTTCCGCGCCTGCCGCGGCCGGCTCGACGTCGGCGCAGGCGCGTCGCGGGTAACGCTAGCGGCGCGCCGCTCGGAGGAGGCCGTCGAGGTCCACGACGACGATGCTGTCCCGTTCGAGCCGGATGAGGCCGTCGTCGGTGAACATCCCGAGCAGCTTGTTCACGCTCTGCCGGGTGCACCCGATCATCGCCGCGAGGTCGCCCTGCGTCAGCGGCGCCCGCAGCCGGATCGACCCATCGGCGGCCTTCTTGCCTGATTCGGCAGCCAACCGGGCGAGGCGCGAGGCGAGTCTGCCGGTGATGTCGAGGAAGTGCAGCTCCTCGACATGATTCGTCAGGCGGCGCAGCTCCGACGCGACCGATGCAAGCAGCGCGTCGACGATCGCGGGCTCAGTGGCAAGCAGTTCGCGGAACTGAGGACGCGCAAGGATGAGCGTCTCGGTCGGCTCGAGGGCGCTTGCAGTGGCGGACCGTGGCGCGCCGTCGAGCAGCGCGAGCTCACCAAAGACGTCGCCGGGACGGAGGGTTGCGAGAATGGCCTCGTCCCCGGAATCGGACGGGAGCATGATCTTGATCGCACCCGAAACGACGATGAAGAGGGCGTCACCTGGGTCCCCGAGATGGAAGATCACCTCGCCACGGCGGAAGCGCCGGGTCCGTAAGCCGCGTCCGACCCGCTCGAGGCTGGCCGAATCGAGGCCGGAGAAGAATGGGACGCCGGCCAATGTCTCGGCCAGTGGGCGAGCCTCGATCATGAGAGCCATCGTACAGCGCTCATGGGCGCCCGAACCCACGAATTGTCGGATTGCCGACATGATCACGCGGTTCGCGTCGTGCGACGATTTCGGGATGGCAAACCCGGGGGGATCGCGATGACCCGCGTCACGATCGTCGGATCGGGAACTTCAGAACCCCACCCTGCCACGCCGGCGTCGGGGATCCTCCTCGAAACGCCGTCCACGGGGATCCTGATCGATTGCGGTCAGGGCGTGATCCGGGGGCTCATGCCGATCCGCGACCCTCGCGACCTCGATGCGATCGTCATCGGGCACCTTCATGCCGACCATTTCATCGATCTCGTCTCCCTCCGCTACCTCTTCCCATGGTCCGACTACAGCGGCCGGCGGATCCCGATCCTGCTCCCGCCCGGTGGGCGCCAGCGGATGAAGGAGCTAGCCGCGGCGATCAGCGAACGCGAAGGCTTCTTCGATGACGGGTTCGAGCTGCTCGAGTACGAGGCCACCTCGAGCGCGGCGATCGGTGACCTGACGATCCAGTTCCTGCCCGGGCTCCACTACGTGCCGGCCTGGGGCTGTGCGATCTCCGACGGTGCGGGCCGCCGCGTTGTCGTGTCCGGCGACACCGGTCCGAACGAGGCACTCGTCCAGGCCGCCAGAGGCGCGGACTTGTTCGTCGTCGAAGCCACGCTGTTGACGGCCGCCGAGGACGATCTCGTGCGCGGGCACCTGGCCGTCGACGAGGCGCTCGACATCGGCGCGCGAGCAGACGCAGCCCAAACCGTGCTCGTCCACTATCGCCCCCAGAATCTTGAGGCGATCGCCGCGGAGTGCGTCCTTCGCACCCGGTCGGTGGCTGCGCGGCCGGGCATGGTCATCGAGCTGGGCCCGGCGGTCCCCGGTGGGAACGATGGTCAGATGAACGGCGAAAGCCCGGCACTGACTAGTCGATTGTAACTTCCTTCCATGCCATCAACTCGCAAGACGCGTCAGCCGGCGGCCAAGACAGCGGCGAAGAGAGCTGCTCCCGCCAAGGACAAGCCCACGGCGAAGGCGGCGAAGACTCAGGGCACATCCATGTCCCTCACGGATGTCATGCGCGCGCTCGAGAAG
>JANMPL010000436.1:0-3268 GCA_031369845.1 Chloroflexota bacterium | reverse complement strand
ACGCTTGATGCCCGCGCTCATCGCGAGCTGGGCGACGAGCCCGTTCAGCGCCTTGCGGACCGCGGCGGTCATCTCGCCGGCGCCCTCGGGATGCATCATCGCGTACGAGACCCGGCTCATCAGGTCCTCACCGAAGCGGATCTGGGGGTTCATCACGCCGTGGCTCGCGAGCACCGACCCGTCCGACAGGTCGGCCAGGTGGCCCGCGATCGTCGTCGACCCGACGTCGACCGCGACCCCGTACGCCTTGTCATGCAGGCCCGGCCAGACCGCCGTCAACGTTCGGCCGTCGTGGACCGCGACTGTCACCGCGAACGACCCCTTCTCGAGCGCGGGCTGGAGGTCGCGGATCACGCTCAGATCGGCCTCGAGACCGGTTAGATCCCACTCCCGCTCGAGGGCCTCGAAGAGCCGGACGAGGTCGCCGGAGGGCGACGCGAGTTCCGGCGGGACGACCTCGACGTAGTGAAGCCGGACCACCGGGTCGATGTGGAAGTCGCGGACGTCGAGGCCCTTGCGGACGACTTGACGGTAGACCTGGCTTTCCGGCGGCACGTCGATGACGGCGTCGCCGAGCACACGGGCGGTACACGAGAGGCGCCGCGCCGCTGCGAGCCCGCGCTCCTCCCGGTACTGGGTCTCGACGGCGTCGAACGGCGACAGGTGCTCCGGCCGCGACTCGATCCCGTGCTTGGCGAAGCTCCCGACGCTCTGCTCGACCTGGCAGCGGCCGCAGATCCCGCGTCCCCCACACACCGAGTCGATGTCGACGCCCAGTGCACGGGCGGCGTCAAGGACGGTCGTCCCTTCGGCGAACCGGCCGCGCCGGCCGGACGGGGTGAAGATGACGAGCGGCTCGGCCGGCGAGGTCACCGTTCTGGCTTCGGACTCAACGCGGGACTCAACGCGCTCAGCCCGCGACGGGCGTTCCGGCGCGGCGGCGGTTGACTCGGACGCCGCGCTCGCCTTCCGCCGGGGCGACGCGGAACGCACGGATCCAACGGCTCGCGTCGACGTCGTTGCCGAGCAGGACATCGCCGGCCATGACGGCATGCCGGACGCCGTCGGCGATCGGATTCGTGATCGCCGACGTGAGGCCGCTGGCCATGGCCATCGCGAGGTACGCGCCGTTGATCCCCTCGCGGTTCGGCAGCCCGAAGCTGACGTTGCTGGCGCCGCACGTCGAGTTGATGTGGAGCTCGTCGCGCAGCCGGCCGAGGATCCGGAAGACCTGGCGTCCGGCGGTCTGCATCGCCCCGATTGGCATCAGCAGCGGGTCGACGAGGATGTCCTCGTACGGGATGCCGAAGTCGCGGGCCCGCTCGACGATCCGCTTCGCGACCGCGAACCGGACGTCAGGGTCCTCGCTGATGCCGGTCTCGTCATTGCTGATCGCCACGACCGCGGCACCGTACTTCTTCACGAGCGGCAGGACGCGCTCGAGCTGGGCGTCCTCGCCGGTCACGGAGTTCACGAGCGGCTTGCCCTTGTAGACGGCGAGTCCGGCCTCGAGCGCCTCGACGATCGATGAGTCGATCGACAGCGGCAGGTCGGTCAGCGACTGGACGAGCTGGATGGTCTTCGCGAGAATCGCCGGCTCGTCGGCCAGGGGAATGCCGGCATTGACGTCGAGCATGTGGGCGCCGGCCTCGACCTGGGCGATCGTGTCACGCTCGACCCTGGAGAAGTCGCCGGCCTTCATCTCTTCGGCGAGGGCCTTGCGGCCGGTCGGGTTGATGCGCTCGCCGATGATCACAAACGGCCGATCGTCGCCGATGACGACCTCCCGGGTGGCCGACGAGACGACTGTGTGGGTCATCCCTGTGCCTGCCGGCCGGGGGTCTCGTCCTGTGCCGGCGGGAGCGCGGGCCCGCCCGCCAGGCCGCCGGACTGGATCAGCTCGGCGAGATGGTGCTTGTCGTAGGTCGCCTCGAGCCGCTCGACCTCGGCGTTGACCTCGGCCTCGATGTCGTCGCCACAGCCGCGGGCGACCTTCCGCCATTCCTCGATGTAATCACCGTAGGCGCGCTTGCCCGCCCGACTGGCAGCCTTGTCGATCGCCACCTGGAATCGCGGGTGGAGCACTTCCTTGCTGGATCGGCGCCCATCGCGGGCGACGACCTGGGCCGGGATGTCGCGCCACCAGATGACGGTGAGTGTCGCCATCGTCAGGCCGCCCCCGAGCCCGGCGTGTTCACCGGATGAACACGTGCGACGCCGCGAAGGCCCGGCATGTCGGATCTGTTCACCCGCCGAAAAGTCCTGCCAGTCTCGTTCACCCGCATATTCAAGGTGTCACTTGTGTTCACGTGGCGATCAACTTCGACCGAATTCCGGCGAAGGTCGTCCGATGTGTTCACCCCAGGAACAAGTGCGCGAATTGAATCGGCCAGCTCGCCGTAGCCGGTGTGCCGATGCTCGAAGGTGAGCCCCAGACGCTCGGCGGCGCGGCGGGCCATCGCGAGCAGGTCCGGGTCGTCGGTCTGGGAGAGGTAGACGACGCGCCGGTAGTTGCCGAAGTACATCGGCTCGAGCTCCGGGTGCCGGTCGATCCCGAGGCCACGGATCACGAGGCGCTCGAAGTTTCGCGCCAGGAAGTCGGTCAGCCAGAACGTCGCCGGCTCCTCGTCGGCGAGCATCGCGAAATCGGTGCGGCCGGCGAAGAACTCGTAGCAGTGGGCGCCGGGTAGCCGCTCGACTCCCTCCTCGGCGAGAACCGGGTCAAGCAGTCCGCCGGTGCCGCAGTCGGCATAGGCGACGAAGATCCGCTCGTAGCCCTCGCGCCGACCCTGCCGAATCCGCGCCCGGACGCGCGCCGGGATGCCGCCGGGCCGGTTGTGGAGCTCGGGCGGCAGGCAGGCGACGTCGACGTTCGGCAGCGGCCTGGTCAGCTCGACCAGCTCACGCGCAAGGGCTCCGCAGCCGACCACGAGCACGCGAGGCGCGGCACTCGCCACCGCCTGGTCCGCGTGGTCCCCTTGCCGGACCAACGAGCGAGCGGGGACCGCCCCAGACCCGATTCTGACCCGTTCCACCGTCGTTTGGTCCGCCCGCCGGACCGGCTGGCGGAGGACGCCAGAGAGGGAGCGCTTCGAGCGGCTCTTTTTCGCTCCTTGGTCCGCGCGGCGGACCACGGCGCGTGGGTCAGAGCGGCGCGACGAGCTAAGCCGCGGCACGACGCTCGTCGATCAGGCGGCGGGCGGTCTCGGCGGCGACGCCCGCGTCGCGACAGTACGCGTCCGCGCCGACGGCCATCCCGAACTCCTCG